>QHCC01000001.1:0-13511 GCA_003243915.1 Pseudonocardiales bacterium
ACGCTGCGGGCGTTGGCGAACCGAGGCATGGCCAGGCGCCGCTCGAGGTACTCCTCGAACGCCGCCTCGGCCTGCGGGGTGAACTGGTAATCGTCGCGGTCGAGCATCAGTTCGGCGATCGCCACCAACTCGGACTTGCTGTAATCCTCGAACTCGATGTGATGGGCCACCCGGGAACTCAACCCCGGATTGGCGGAGAAGAACGTCTCCATCCGGTCCTCGTAGCCGGCGAAGATCACGACCAGCGAGCCCCGCTCTGATTCCATCTCCTGCAGCAGGATCTCGATTGCCTCCTGCCCGTAGTCGCGCTCGTTCTCGGGCCGGAACAGGTAATACGCCTCGTCGATGAACAGCACCCCGCCGGCGGCCTTGGCGATCGCTTCCTTGGTTTTGGGCGCGGTGTGGCCGATGAACTGACCCACCAGGTCCTCGCGGGTGACGGCGTGCACCTTCGGGACCCGCAGGTAACCGAGCGCGTGCAGGATCTCGGCCATCCGCAGTGCGACGGTGGTCTTACCCGTGCCCGGGGCACCGGTGAAGCTCATGTGCAGCGACGGTTTGCTGGCCGACAGGCCGAACCGCGCCCGCGCCCGATCGACTGTCAGCAATGCGGCGATCTCGCGGATCCGCAGCTTGACCGCGGTCAGCCCGACGAGTTCGTCGTCGAGACGATCGAGCACCGCCTGCACCTTTGCGCTCGCTTCGTCCTCGCGCAGGTCGACCTTGTCGTCGGCGCCGAGAACGGTGTCGTCCGCCTCGCTCGGCTCGGCCGGCTCATCCCGCTGCGTCTCGTCCGGAGCCGACTTGCCCTTCGACCCTTCCGCACCGGGCCGGTACATCGAGAACCCGGATTGACGTCCCGAGGTCACGTCGATCCGTTGTCGCTGCGCTTGTACCTTTCACCGGGCGGTGGCTCGGTCGAGTAGGGGTGCAAGGCGTAACGCTGGACGCGGCCCTGCGCCTCGGTGCGATCCAGGCGGAACCCCAGCTCCTTCTCCGGCCGCTGCACGAGGAAGCTGAGCCCGGTGGTCTGCCGGCCCAGGCTCGCGTCGTAGGCCAGGACGCGAACGTAGTGGTTCGGAAAGGTGTTGCGGCACTCGTTGATCTCACTGAGAACGCCGTCGGGCTCGTCGAGGTCGAACATCGGCAACCCCCACATCTCCCAGTACACGTTCCGGGGGTGCGGATCGTCGGTGTACTCGATCGAGACCGGCCAACCCTTGTCCAGCACGTACTTGACCTGGGCGCCGATCTCCTCGTCGGTGAGGTCAGGCAGGTAGGAAAACGCTCCGTGACGCAACAACATGTCGGCTCCTGCTGGCTCGGGTTAGGCGTTCGGGGTGGGCACGACGTCGGGCGCGTCCGTCGACGTGTAGTCGAACGTGATGTCGCCCCAGGTGTCCAGCGCGACCTCCAACGGGTGGCAGCCCTTCGCGGCCTTGCGCAGAATATCCGGGCCTTCCTTGACGAAGTCGCGGCCCTCGTTGCGGGCCTTGACCATCGCCTCGAGCGCCACCCGGTTGGCCTCGGCCCCGGCTCCGATGCCCAGGGGATGGCCGATGGTCCCGCCGCCGAACTGCAAGATGACGTCCTCGCCGAGGTGGTCGAGCAACTGGTGCATCTGCCCGGCGTGGATACCGCCGGATGCGACCGGCATGCACCCGGGCATGCTCGCCCAGTCCTGGTCGAAGTAGATACCGTTGCCCGGGTTGGTCGGGATGTAGTTCTCGCGCAACGTGTCGTAGAACCCGCGGGTGGTTGCCGGGTCACCCTCGAGCTTTCCGACCACGGTGCCCGCATGGATGTGGTCGACGCCGATCAGCCGGCACCACTTGGCGATCACCCGGAAGCTGACGCCATGGGTCTTCTGCCGCGTGTAGGTGCCGTGGCCGGCCCGGTGCAGGTGCAGCAGCACGCTGTTGGCGCGGGCCCAGTTGGCCATCGACTGCATCGCCGAGTAGCCGATCGTCAGGTCGATCATGATGATCACACTGCCGAGCTCCTTGGCGAACTCGGCCCGTTCGTACATCTGCTCGACGGTAGCGGCGGTGACGTTGAGGTAGTGGCCCTTGATCTCCCCGGTGTCGGCAACCGCCTTGTTCACGCCCTCCATCGCGTAGAGATAGCGGTCGCGCCAGCGCATGAAGGGTTGGGAGTTGATGTTTTCGTCGTCCTTGGTGAAGTCCAGTCCACCCCGACAGGCCTCGTAGACAACCCGGCCGTAGTTGCGGGCCGACAGGCCGAGCTTGGGCTTGACGGTCGCGCCCAGCAGCGGCCTGCCGTACTTGTTCAGGATCTCGCGTTCCATGACGATCCCGTGGGCAGGTCCCTGGAAAGTCTTGACGTACGCGACCGGGATCCGCATGTCCTCGAGGCGCAGCGCGGAGAGCGGCTTGAACCCGAAGACGTTGCCGATGATCGAGGACGTCAGGTTGGCGATCGAGCCCTCTTCGAAGAGATCGATGTCGTAGGCGACGTAGGCGAAGTATTCGTTCTCGCGGCCAGGCACCTCGTCCACGCGGTAACACTTGGCCTGGTAGTGCTCGTGTGCGGTGAGCCGGTCTGTCCAGACGACGGTCCACGTCGCGGTTGAGGACTCCCCCGCGACAGCAGCGGACGCCTCGATCGGGTCGACGCCGGGCTGTGGCGTTACCCGGAAGACCGCGAGAATGTCAGTGTCCTTGGGCACGTAGTCTGCGTTGTAGTAGCCCATGCTGGCGTAGCTGTGTACGCCCGGATCCCAGCGCGCCGGCTCCTTGCCGTTCGTCGATTCGTCCTTCGAGTCCTTCTTCGAGTCGGTTTTCGACACGAGTCCTCCTGGGGGTTACCGGCTCGACAGCGGCGAGCCCGGTCGGTCTCAGCATGCGCCGACCATCCTTGATCTGTCCAGCGAGTGTTTGCCGTATTTGCTCAAGCGAATACTCATGTTTGAATTGTCCGGTGACCCCGTCCCGATTGCTGACGTTCCTGACGATCGTGGAGTGCGGGTCGGCCAAGGCGGCCGCGGGCAGGCTGTCGGTCACCGAGTCGGCCGTCTCGGCCTCGCTGGCTGCACTGCACCGCGAGATCGGCGTGACCCTGTTCGAACGCAGCGGCCGTGGCCTGCGGCTCACCGAGGCGGGCAGCGTGTTCGCCGACTACGCACGTCGCATCCTGGGGCTGATGGACGAGAGCGTGGCCGCGGCTCGCCAGGGCGTGTCGGCTGAACACGGCCGGGTGCGGCTGGGTGCCGTGACCACGGCCGGGGAGTACCTGGTTCCGGGCCTGCTCGCCACCTTCCGGCGCCGCTACCCCGATGTCGACGTCACCCTCGAGGTGGGCGTGCGTGACCACATCCTGTCGCTGCTCGCCGATCATCAGCTCGACGTCGTCATTGCCGGCCGGCCGTTGCCGGGGCTGGCGCTGGTGACCCGGGCGACACGGGCCAATTCGCTGATCGTGGTCGCCGCCGCCACCGCCCGAACCGACCTGGCGAGGAGCACCTGGCTGCTGCGCGAGCCCGGCTCGGGCACCCGCGATGCCACCCTGGCGCTGCTCGAATCGCTCCAGATCGAGCCACCGATGCTCGCGCTGGGCTCGCATGGTGCGGTCGTGGCCTCCGCCGTGCTCGGGCTCGGGCTCACCGTCGTGTCGGCCGATGCCGTCGCTCATCACCTGCACACCGGCGATCTGAAGCGGGTTCCGGTTCGCGGCACCCCGCTCAATCGGCCATGGCACGCCTTGACGACTGCGGCACCCACCGCCACCACCACGCTGTTCCTCACCGGGCTGACCGATCCCACGGCCGCGGGCGAGCTCGTATTCGCGCCGCGCCGCCCCGGCCGCGCGGCGAAAACCGTCGAGGCGCAGGCTAGGCGTGACTCGGGGCAACGGGTTGGGGCGTTCACCCGGTCACCCGCCCCGGCGGGTGAGGCAACTCCGGTGCCCTCTGCATAGCGTCAACGACGTAGGTCCCACGCTGGCCTGACAGGAGGTCCACCTTGCCCGGACTGCATGAGGTCGCCACCGCTCTCGTCGCGCCGGGGAGGGGGATCCTGGCCGCCGACGAGAGCATCGGCACGATGTCCAAGCGCCTCGATGGCGTTGGCGTCGACGCGACAGAGGACAACCGCCGCGCCTACCGCGACCTGCTGCTGACGACGCCTGGTCTGGACGCCTGGATCTCCGGAATCATCCTGAGCACCGAGACGCTCGGCCAGCAGTTGGCCGACGGCTCCCCCTTCGCCGCAGCGGCGTCGGCGCGCGGCATCATGCCCGGCATCAAGGTCGACGCTGGCGTGACGCCGCTGCCGTTCACCGACGCAACCGTGACCGAAGGGCTCGACGGACTGCGCGGCCGGTTGGCCGGATACCGTGACGCCGGTGCCGTCTTCGCGAAGTGGCGCGCGGCGCTCGCCCCGGTGGGCTTGAGTCCACGAGCCATCCACGCGAACGCACACGCATTGGCCCGCTACGCCGCACTGTGCCAGGAAGCGGGCATTGTGCCGATCGTCGAGCCGGAGGTCCTGATGGACGGAGACCATCCGATCGACACATGTGAGACGGTCACCAACGAGACACTGCGGGCCGTGTTCGATGAACTGGACGCGATGGGCGTCGATCCCAGCGGCATCGTGCTCAAGCCGAACATGATCGTCTCAGGGTCGGACAACCCAGACCAGGCTGGCGCCGAGGAGGTTGCCCGTCGGACGCTGCAGGTGCTCAGTAACACCGTCCCCCCGACGGTGCCGGGCATCGCCTTCCTGTCCGGCGGGCAATCCAACGAGCAGGCCTGTGCGAACCTGGCCGCCATCAACGCCCGGGCTGCGACCGACGAGGCCGCGCCGTGGCGATTGACGTTCTCCTTCGGTCGCGCGCTCGTCAACGACGCGCTGCAGGGCTGGGCGGGTGTTGCCGAACATATCGACACCGCACAGCGCGCATTGGCCGACAACTGTCGGCGGGCCAGCGAGGCCACCGCCTCGGCCTCCGCGCCGGTCGGGACCTGAGGCGGTCGATGCGCGACAAACGCAAGACGCTGACCCGCTACACCATCGAGACCGAACATCGCCACGAAGGCTCTACCGGCGACTTCTCCGGGCTGCTCAATGCCCTGGCGACCGCGATCAAGGTGATCAGCAACCAGGTGAACCGGGGCGCCCTCATCGGCGCCTTGGGCAGCGCCGACCAGGAGAACGTCCAGGGCGAGGTGCAGAAGAAGCTCGACATCATCAGCAACGACGTGATGATCGGCGAGACAGAATGGGCCGGCCACCTGTCCGCGATGGCGTCGGAAGAGATGGAAGACATCTACCCCATCCCGGAGAGCTACCAGCGCGGCAAGTACCTGCTCGTGTTCGACCCGCTCGACGGCTCGAGCAACATCGACGCCAACATCGCGGTCGGCACCATCTTCTCGATCCTGCGCAGCCCCGATCCGGCGGCCGAGCCGAGCGCCGAGCACTTTCTCCAGCCAGGTGTCGCGCAGGTGTGCGCGGGCTTCGCCGTCTACGGGCCGTCCACCATGCTGGTGCTCACTACCGGCGACGGTGTCGACGCCTTCACCCTCGATCGTGAAATCGGGGCGTTCATCCTCACCCACCCCAAGATGCGAATCCCCGACGACAGCCAGGAGTTCGCGATCAACGCCTCCAACGAACGGTTCTGGGAACCACCGGTGCGGCGCTACGTCCAGGAGTGCCTGGCCGGCAGTACCGGGCCCCGGGAGCAGGACTTCAACATGCGCTGGGTCGCCTCGCTCGTGGCCGAGGCGTTCCGCATCCTCACCCGGGGCGGCGTCTTCCTGTATCCCAACGACACCAAGGATCCCGACAAGCCGGGTCGCCTGCGGCTGATGTACGAATGCAACCCGATCGCCTTCATCATCGAGCAGGCCGGCGGCAGCGCGAGTACCGGGCGTGAACGTGTCATGGAAGTCCAGCCTGACGGCGTCCACCAGCGGGTCCCCTTCATCTTCGGTTCTCGCAACGAGGTCGAACTGATCGAGAGCTATCACCGCGAGGACACCGAGGACACCGACAACTCCTTCGACTCGTCCCTGTTCAACACCCGGTCGCTGTTCCGGATGCCGTAACCGCCACCACTGCCAGCACAGGAGAACGCATGTCGGCAAAGCATCCCGTCGTCGCCGTCACCGGGTCCTCGGGAGCGGGAACATCCTCGGTGACCAAGACCTTCCAGTACATCTTTCGCCGTGAGCAGATCGCGGCTGCGATCGTCGAGGGCGACTCGTTCCACCGTTATGACCGCACCGAGATGAAGATCGCCGAGGCCGAGGCCGAGCAGGCGGGCAACAATCACTTCTGCCACTTCTCTCCGGAGGCCAACCTCCTCGAGGAACTCGAGACGCTGTTTCGCGAGTACGGCACGGACGGCCGAGGCAAGGTCCGTAAGTACCTGCACGACGAGGAGGAGGCGAAACCGTTCGACCAGAAGCCGGGGACGTTCACCCCGTGGGACGACGTGCCCAAGAGCGACCTGCTGTTTTATGAGGGGCTGCACGGAGCGGTCGCCACCGACACCGTGAACATCGCCCGACACGCCGACCTGTTGATCGGGGTCGTCCCGATCATCAATCTCGAGTGGATCCAGAAGGTGCACCGCGACAAGACCGAACGCGGCTACTCCGGTGAAGCCATCATGAACACGATCCTGCGACGCATGCCCGACTACGTGAACTGCATCTGCCCGCAGTTCTCCAAGACGCACGTGAATTTTCAGCGGGTCCCGACGGTCGACACGTCAAACCCCTTCATCGCCCGGTTCATCCCGACGGCCGATGAGAGCTTCGTGGTCATCCGTTTCAGGAACCCGAGGGGCATCGACTTCCCCTACCTGCTCTCCATGCTGCACGACTCGTTCATGTCACGGCCGAACATCATCGTCATCCCCGGCGGCAAGATGGAGTTGGCCATGCAGTTGATCTTCACCCCGCTCATCCTGCGGCTGATGGAGGCACAGCGCAAAGCCTGACCAGTACCCCACAACTGGCAGCGTTGGTGACTGGGCGTCGTAGTCGATGCCGCCGGCCGAGCTGGCCGGTCTCAGCGATGCCGCGCGGTCGGACTCAGCCGAAGGCGCGACGTAGCGGCGCTGCGCAGGCGTCTCCACCGCGTACCGGTTGTAGTGCGCTCGCACGAACGCCACGGCCTCGACGGCCGGCACACCGTCGAGCACCGCGATGCAGGCGAGAGCGGTTCCGGTCCGTCCGCGCCCGCCGTGGCACGCGATCTCCACCGTCTCGATCTCGGCCCGGCGCCAGGCTTCGTGCAGTGCCTCCCGCGTGTCGGCGTGGTCGCGGGGCAGGCGGAAGTCCGGCCAGCGGACCCAGCGTGTCTGCCATTCGACCGGCGCCGGCGGCTTGTCGAGCAGGTAGACGGCGAAGTCGGGCCGCTGGCCCTCGGGCAGCGGTCCGCGCAGGCCGCGGCCGCGCAGGAGCCGGCCGGACGGCAGGCGCAGCAGCCCGGGTGTCGCCGGGTCCCATGCCATACCAGAGCAATCTAGTGTCGCGCGCCACAGGCCGTGAGGAGCACCCGGCGATCTCCCTCATCGACCAGGGATCCGGCTCGCCTGTCGACAGCGGTCGCTTAGTTCATTACCTCGGGGATCACGGCCTCGACGGTGGTGCCTTCCCCCCGATCAGAGGTGACCGACAGGTGACCGCCGAGCAGTTGGACGCGTTCATACATTCCCATCAGGCCGTACTGCGACGCTGCGTCGCGGCCGCGCAGCGCACTCGATACCCGTCCTGGCGCGTCGAAGCCGCGACCGTCGTCGCTGACGCGCAGCACGATTGACCGTCCCCGTTTGACCAGGCTCACGAGTGCCCGGACCGCGTCGGCATGTTTGACCACGTTCTGGACGGCCTCCTGGGCGATCCGGAACAGCGCGGCTTCGACGTATACCGGCAGATCGAGGTCCTGTGCGTCGACCTCGACCTGCACGTTGGGGACGGCTCGGGCCATGCTGACCAGTCCGGCGGCGAGGCCGAGGTCTTCGAGCACCGGGCTGTGCAGGCCGGAGATCGCGTTGCGCGCCTCGGCGAAGGCGAGATCGGCCGTGGCGCGGGCGGCGCGCACCTGATCGATGCCGTAGTCGTAGTCGCGCTCGGTCAACGCGACCTCGGCCGCCGAGAGGTGGAAGGTCAGGCTGGCCAGCGCCTGGGTGACGCCGTCGTGCAGGTCGCCGGCCACCCGGCGCCGCTCGCCCTCCTGCGCGGTCACCGTGGCAGCGACGAGGCTCTCCCACCTGTCTTCGAAGTCGCCCAGCGCCGACGATGCCCGAGCCAGCTGCACCCGAAGGCCGACGAGGTCGGCCACCCGCTGGGCGGCGTCGATCTCCCCGGAGGTGAACTCCCGACGGGCGAGGCTGTGCACGGCCAGCACGGCCGCGCAGCCCCCCTGCGGCGAACGAGCCGGCACGCACAACCGCGACACCAACTGGCCAGGCTCGAGGCCCAGCAGTTCACGGTGCAGTGCGTTACGCGGGTTGTCGTCGACCAGTACCGCCGGGATCCCGTCCGCGGCGACACGGCCGGTCACCCCGAAGCCGCTGGGCATTCGCAACGGTTCCTTCGGTGGGGGGCGTACCGGGAATGTGGCCGATACGACGAGCTCGCCGTTGGCCTCGATCCCATAGACCAGGCAACCGTCGCCCGACAGAGCTTCGGTAAGCAGACGCGCTGTATCGGCGAGGGCCACCGGTAGCGATGGCTCGCGGGCGAGCAACCGGCTCGCGGTGCTCAGCAGGGTCCGTTCGTCGAACAGGGGGACCTCGCCGGTCAATGGAACAGGCCTTCGCGCAATGCAGTTGCCACCGCTCCCCCGCGATCGTTGACGTCGAGCTTGCGGTATACGCCACGCAGGTGGGTCTTGACGGTGTCGTCGCTGACCACCAGACGTGCCGCGATTGCCTTGTTGGACATGCCACCCACCAGCAGTGCCAGCACCTCGCTCTCGCGCTGTGTCAGGCCGAGCCGGGCGCCAGGCCAGAACTCGCCGCTCTGAAGATGTGCCGCAGAAGCCGCGACCCGACCAGCCAGCGTGGGGTCGATGACGATCTCGCCGGCACACACATTCTCCAGATGGCGTACCAATTCGTGCGCGTCGACTCGCTTGAGCAGGTAGCCGGAGGCACCGACGCGCAGCGCCTGGTACAGGTACTGCTCGTCGTCGTAGACGGTCAGGAACACGACCTTGGCCTGCGGGTCGAGCGTGCGGATCTGGGAACACACGTCCAGGCCACTGCCTTGCCGCAGACGCACATCGCAGAGCACGACATCGGGGTGACCCTCGCCCACCGCGCGCAGTGCCTCGTCGGCCTCGGTCGCCGTCGCGATGACGTCGACCTTGTCGGGGAAGCGGGACAGCATGGCCTGCAGCCCTTGCAGCACCATCTCGTGGTCATCCACCAGCAGGACGCGCATGGGCTTCCGCATCGCCTCACATTAGTGGCAGTCAGTCGCATTGATCAGTTGGCACCACACACGGAGTTCACCCGGACAACCACCCGTGCGGGTGAGACGTCACCGCGCGGGCGTACTTACCGTCATGGCACGGTGCGGCCGCCCGACGTGCCGCAGACGACCGCGGGAGCGAGTGTGCCTGACAAGCAGATCAGGATGACGCGCTCGCGCACGCCGGACCTGGCGCGTCCCCGCCCGGTGATGCTCGCCGTCGGCGGCGACAGTGCATCTGGCAAGACGACTCTGGCCACGGGCCTGGTCGAGGCGATCGGCCCGGATCGATGCACTGCGATCTGCGTCGACGACTACCATCGCTTCGACCGCGCAGAACGCAGGAGCTTGCCCTTCACACCGCTGCATCCTGACTGCAACTACGTCGACATCATGGAGCAGCACCTGCAGATGTTGGCGACCGGCCAGCCGATCCTGAAGCCGGTGTATGACCACAGCTCGGGGACCTTCACGCGGCCGACGTATGTCGAACCTCGCCAGTTCGTCATCATCGAAGGGCTGCTGCCGCTGTTCACCAAACTCTCGCGCGCCTGTTTCGACATCAGCGTCTTTCTCGATCCCCCCGAGGACATCCGCCACGATTGGAAGATCAAACGCGACACCAGCAAGCGCGGCTACACCCGCGAGCAGGTGCTGGCCGACCTGGAACGTCGAGAGCCGGAATCCGCGGAGTTCATCCGCCCGCAGCGTCGCCACGCCGACATCGTCGTCAGGTTCGCACCGGTGCCGATCCGCAACGATCCCCCCGGGACGCCGCTGTCGGCAGAGCTGCTGCTTCGGCCGACCATCCAGCACCCTCCGCTGAGTCACGTCCTCACCGATGATCACCGCACGGCCATGCACCTGAAGATCATCCGGGACAACGACGGCACACCGGTCGACTGCCTGCACGTGCACGGCCACGCGAACCACGACGAGATCCAGATGCTGCAGAAGGAAATCTGGGCCGGCGTCGCCGACCGGCGAGAGATGCCCGAAGGTCTGGGGTCAGTGGGCCCCGATGAGCGCAGCGAACCGCTGGCCATGACCCAACTGCTGCTGCTCTACCACCTCCTGCAGGAGGTCTACCAGGCCTGAGCGGTCCCCCGTCGTCGCGATATTGCTTGGTGCCGGGTGGGTGAGCTCAACCACCGTGCTCACCACGCCCGACCCCCCGTTCCGGCACCTTCAGGTATGCCGAGGTCGCGGTGACTGAACTGCCGCCGTGCTCCGGCGGGGGGACGGCCCACGCCGGAACGTCACCCGTATGGGGGACGCGACAAACACCGCGTAGCAGAAAGATCGCACCGTCGAGACCCACCCTGACAGGGGACGCCATGATCAAGAAAGTCAGCCTTGCCATCGTCTTTGTCGTCGGGCTTACGTGGGTCGCCGCGACGTTCATCTTCAACCTGTGGAGCAAGGCGCCCGGGGTAGACGGCACGACCAAGGTCCTCAGACCCGCGTTCTCCAATGCCGGGGTCGCTCAGGAGCAAAAGGACATCAATGCCGTCAATGGCGTCGTCACCGAGTTGAAGACCGTGACGATTCCGTTCCTCGCCACGCAGCTCAAGGTGACCCCCGCGGCCGCTACGACGCTGCTCGCGTCGAAGTTTCCCGCGGTGGGCGTGGCCCTCGGAACAACGGACACCGACGGTAAGCCCTATGCGGACGGCAAGACGTATCTGGAGCACGCAGCCGGGTACCTCACCACAGTCGTCACGACGATCAAGGCCCAGCAACCCGGGTTCAAGAGCGCAGAGTCCATCCCGACGAAGGACATCCCGACGATCGGCCTGACCTGGCTGTTCTTGGTGTTGGGGATAGTCGTGCTGCTCGTGGCCGCACTCGTCATCCTGAAACCCGGGCTCGGCCGCGTTCTTGCCGCGGTGGTCGTGGTGGTGGGGATCGTCGTCATCGCCGTCACCTACGTGCTCGACGTCCCCGGCAAGACGCAGGGCGTCGACAACATCACCAACGCGTTCCGTCCGGTCTACAAGTCCTCCGGGCCGCTGAGCATCAACACCGGCGCGAAGTACCTGGCCGGCGTGCGCGCTGCCGACGTCGAGATCGAGACGAAGGTCGTTCCCGCGCTCCCCGGGCTGCTCAACGTGCCGTTGGCAACGGTCGTCACGGCACTGCA
Source organism: Pseudonocardiales bacterium (assembly GCA_003243915.1). Lineage (GTDB taxonomy): Bacteria > Actinomycetota > Actinomycetes > Mycobacteriales > Jatrophihabitantaceae > QHCC01. The sequence continues at coordinate 11,598 of QHCC01000001.1, forward strand.
GACCAATTCGCCGAAGGTTTCGGCGGCGCTGCTCGGCCAAGACCCGGCCGACCGGAAGATATCGGTACTCGCCGGCATCCTCGGCCGCTTCGACGCACTCGCGGCGAAGGTCAAGCAGTCCTCCTCCGACTTCAAGAAGACCGACGGCATACCCGGGCTCGGCTGGCCGACCACGATTGTCCAGTTCCTGCTCGTCGGCCCCGCCGTGCTGCTCATCCTGGCCGGGCTCGGGCTGCTCCTCGCAGGTCGGGCGCGGCCCAGGGCCGACACCTGACGAAACGAGACTGATCATCTCACCGCGGGTCCGCTGCCGGTATATCGGCGGCGGGCCTTCGGCATGCGGCGGCCAGGACCAACGGGTGCAACCGGCGGACGCGCCTGCGAGTCTTGGCGAACCACCGGGCATGCGAGTCTTGCCGAACCATCTAACGGGCATGCGAGTCTTGGCGAACCATCTACTCTTCCGAGGAGCCATGCTGTGCCAGGTACCCCGTCCCACGCCCGTAGCTGTAGTCGGGGTGACCTGGAGCTGATCGATGCGTACTGGCGCGCGGCGAACTACCTGTCGGTGGGGCAGATCTACCTGTTGGACAACCCGTTGCTGCGCGAGCCCCTGCTCGCCGAGCACGTCAAACCACGGCTGTTGGGGCACTGGGGAACCACGCCCGGACTGAACCTGCTGTACGCGCACATGAATCGGGTCATCAAGACCCGCGACCTCAACGCGCTCTACGTCACCGGCCCGGGCCACGGCGGGCCGGGGCTGGTCGCCAATGCCTACCTCGAAGGCACCTACAGCGAGGTGTACTCCTCGATCGGCCGCGATGAGGACGGCCTGCGAGCGCTGTTCCGGCAATTCTCCTTTCCCGGTGGTATCCCGAGCCACGTCGCGCCCGAGACCCCGGGCTCCATCCACGAGGGGGGCGAGCTCGGCTACGCACTCGTGCATGCTTACGGTGCCGCGTTCGACAACCCGGATCTGCTCGTGCTCTGTGTCGTGGGCGACGGCGAGGCGGAGACCGGTCCGCTGGCGGCCAGCTGGCATTCGAACAAGTTCCTCAACCCGGTAACCGACGGCGCGGTGCTGCCGGTGCTGCATCTCAACGGGTACAAGATCGCCAATCCGAGCGTGCTCGCGCGCATCCCGGACGACGAGCTCACCGCGCTCATGCGCGGCTACGGTCACGAGCCGAGGTTCGTCGTCGGCGACGATCCCGCGGCGGTGCACGAGCAGCTCGCCGCCACGCTCGACGAGGTGCTGGACGACATCGCGAACATCCAGCACGACGCCCGCAACGGCGCGTCGGCGACCCGACCGGCGTGGCCGATGATCGTGCTGCGCACCCCGAAGGGCTGGACCGGACCCAAGGAGGTCGACGGCCTAGCGGTCGAGGGCACCTGGCGTGCCCACCAGGTTCCGTTGGCCGAGACCCGCACCAATGCCGAACACCGCAACATGCTCGAGCAATGGCTGCGCAGCTACCGCCCCGAGGAGCTGTTCGACGGCAGCGGCCAGCTGGTCGCACAGCTGCAGGCGCTCGCGCCGCACGGGCCACGCCGCATGAGCGCCAACCCGCACGCCAACGGCGGTCGGCTGCTGCGCGAACTCGCCATGCCCGACTTCCGCGACTACGCGGTGCCGGTCCGCCGGCCTGCCGAACAATCCAGCGAAGCGACCCGGGTGCTCGGCAAATTCCTGCGCGACATCATCGTGCGCAACCCAGATCGATTCCGCCTCATGGGTCCGGACGAGACGACGTCCAACCGGCTCTCGGCCGTCTTCGAGAAGACCGACCGTGCGTGGGACGCCAGCACCGTGCCCGGCGACGATCACCTCGCTCCTGACGGCCGCGTGATGGAAGTGCTGTCCGAGCACATGTGCCAGGGCTGGTTGGAGGGCTACCTGCTCACCGG
>QHCC01000001.1:13564-73326 GCA_003243915.1 Pseudonocardiales bacterium
TTCAACCAGCACGCGAAGTGGCTCAAGACGACGCACCAGATCCCGTGGCGAGCGCCGATCGCATCGTTGAACTACCTGCTCTCCTCACATGTGTGGCGCCAGGACAACAATGGGTTCTCACACCAGGACCCAGGGTTCATCGACCATGTGATCAACAAGAAGGCCGAGATCGTTCGGGTATACCTCCCGCCGGACACCAACACCCTGCTCTCGGTGGCCGATCACTGCCTACGCAGTCGCGACTACGTCAACATCATCGTCGCCGGCAAACAACCGGCGTTGACCTACCTGACGATGGAGGCGGCAATCGCACACTGCACCCGCGGTCTGGGGATCTGGGCATGGGCGAGCACCACCGACGACGACCCGGACGTAGTGCTCGCCTGCGCCGGCGATATCCCCACGCTGGAGACCCTCGCCGCGGCCGACCTGCTACGCACCCACCTGCCCGAGCTCAAGGTCCGGGTCATCAATGTCGTCGACCTGATGCGGCTGGAGCCGGACACCGAACACCCACACGGGTTGCCCGACCGCGACTTCGATGCGCTGTTCACCACCGACAAGCCGGTGATCTTCGCCTATCACGGCTATCCATGGCTCATCCATCGGCTGACCTACCGTCGCAACAACCACCACAACCTGCACGTGCGCGGCTACAAGGAAGAGGGCACCACGACCACGCCGTTCGACATGGCGATGCTCAACGACCTCGACCGGTTCCACCTCGTCATGGACGTCATCGATCGCGTCCCGTCCCTGGGCCCCCACGCCGCGACGCTGCGCCAACAGATGTCCGATGCCCGCCTCGGCGCGCGCTCCTACACGCGCGAACACGGCGAGGACGACCCGGCGATCACCGGCTGGACGTGGCCGACGGCCACGGCACCGGCAACGGGCGAGGACTGAGGGTGCGAGTACTCGTCGTCAATGCCGGGTCCTCGAGCCTGAAACTTCGCCTGCTCGACGGGCAGGACCGCGCCGAGCAGAGCGCTGACCTGCCCGCCGGGACGGGGGGGCTCGACACGTCCCGCCTCGCGACGGTCTTGCACGACTGGCCCGAACCCGACGTGGTCGGTCACCGCATCGTGCACGGCGGCACCGTCTTCACCGGCCCGGTCGTGATCGATGAGGCAGTGCGCACGCGGTTGGCCGAGCTGAGCGACCTCGCCCCGCTGCACCAGCCCAAGTCGCTCGCCGCGCTGGACGCCGTCGCTGCGCAGCTGCCCGATGTGCCGGCAGTCGCCAGCTTCGACACGGCCTTTCACGCCACGCTCCCCGCCGCGGCAGCGACGTATGCGGTGCCGCGCGAATGGCGCCAGCGTTACGGGATCCGCCGCTACGGCTTTCATGGACTCTCACACGCATATTGCGCCCGGCGTTGCGCACAGCTGGTGGGCCGGTCCCCCTCGGGGCTGCGGATCGTGAGCTGCCATCTGGGCGCGGGCGCCTCGCTCGCGGCGGTGCTCGACGGCCGCAGCGTAGATACCACGATGGGGTTCACGCCGCTGGAGGGCCTGGTGATGGCCACCCGCTCCGGATCGGTGGACCCAGGACTGGTGCTCTGGCTCGAAGAGCACGAGCGGCTGTCACCCCACGAGGTCGCCACGGCGCTGGAGCAACGCTCCGGACTCACGGCCCTGGCGGGGACCGGTGACATGCGTGAGGTCGAGGCTGCGGCGCGTCGTGGGGACGCCGACGCGATGCTCGCCATCGACGTGTACATCCACCGGCTGGCGGCCGGCATCGCCGCGATGTGTGCGTCCGCCGGTGGGCTGGACGTGCTCGCATTCACCGGCGGGGTAGGCGAACACTCGTCGACGGTGCGACGCCGCGCGGTCGAGCGCCTCGCGTTCCTCGGCGTCGCCATCGACACCGAACGCAACAACACCGCGCAGGACGACGCCGATATCACGGCTCAGGGTGCCGAGCCGCGGACCGTGGTGGTCACCGCCCGTGAAGACCTGCAGATCGCCGGCGAGGCGCGCCGGTTGCTCGATACGCAATAGCCGCCATAGCCAAGCATGCTCGGACCGCCGTGGCTGGCGGTCCGAGCATGCCGTCACTCTGTCGGGTAGCGGGTCAGACGCCCGCGCCCACCAGTTCACGCTCCTCGGCGAACACGGCCCGCGTCGGCGGCACCCGCCGGCCATGCACCAGTCCGAGTACGGACAGCAGCACCATCAGGCCGGCGCCCGCGAAGGCGACGATCGCCGCGATGCCCGCAATCGTGGCCATGGTGCCGAAGGCGTATGCGTTGAGCAGCAGACCGCGCAGCGTCTCACCCTTGAAGACGGTGTTCACGGTGGCCGCGAGCTTGGTGTCGGTGGGGTTGGCCTGCGCTTCCTTGCTGAGCTGGGCATAGGTCTTGCCATTGCCGATCGTCTTCAGGTGCACGGCGATGAAGTGGTCTGCGTAGACCTGAGCCTGCGCGCCGGTGGTCAACTGCTGGCCGGCGTACTGACGGACCTGCTTGAACTCGGCACCGGCGATGGCAGGACTGCCCTTGGCGGGAAAGTAGATCTGCTGAGCGGCGAGCTGGGTGTGCACCTCGTGAGCGACGAAATTGTGCGCCCAGGTGAGCAGCGAGCCGGCGACTACCAGCATGGCGGCGAGACTCAGCCCAACCCAGCTGACCAATCTGTCAAGCGCTTTTCGTTGCATGGCTTTGTCTCCTCAGTAGGTGCGGGGTGTCAGGCCGTTCGACCAGGCTTACCCGTTGGGGTCAATCCTCGACCGATCGACGGGCAACCGGTCGAGTCGAACGTCCCGTCCGGGCGGATGAAGGTCCTCACCGCAGACAGCCGCGCACGTCGTTACTGACGACACTGGTTGTCGAGGTGGGTGCACCACGGCGCGCACGGGCAGGAAAGACGCGCCCTAGTTGTCTGTCTGGGATATGCCCAGACAGACCATTAGGCGCGGCGGACCTCGGCCCCGTAGACGGCAGCCTGGGTTCGTCGCTCCATGCCGAGTTTGGCCAGCAACCCGGAGACGTAGTTCTTTATCGTCTTCTCGGCGAGGAACAGCCGCTCGCCGATCTGCCTATTGGTCAGCCCCTCGGTAATGAGCCCGAGGATCTCGCGTTCGCGCTCTGTCAAGGATGCGAGTCGCGCGTCCTGCGGCTCGCCGTCACGAAGGCGGGCCATCAGCCGCTCGGTCACGGCCGGATCGAGCAGCGACTTCCCGTCGGCCACCTGCCGGATCGCGTCGACCAGGCTGGATCCTCGGATCTCCTTGAGCAGGTAACCCGCGGCGCCGGCCATGACGGCGGCAAAGATCGCGTCGTTGTCGTCATAGGAGGTGAGGATGAGGCAGCGGACCTCGGGCATCGACGAGCGGATGTCGCGGCAGACGTCGATTCCGCTGCCGTCGGGCAGCCGCGCATCCAGCACCGCGACGTGTGGCCGAGCGGCGGGAATGCGGTTCAGGGCCTCTGCGGCGGTCCCGGCCTCGCCGACGATCAGGATGTCGTCCTCGGCTTCGAGCAGGTCGGCGATTCCGCGCCGCACTATCTCGTGATCGTCGAGCAGGAACACCCGGATCTCATCGTGGCCCTGCACCGGGCTCAGCTCAGTGGGATCGTCCATCGCACATGGGTCCCTTCTCCGGATGAGGATGACTCCTGCGTCGGCGCGGGAGAGATGACCAGCGAGCCATCGCGGCGCTCGGCGCGTTGGCGAAGGTTGGCCAGGCCGCTGCGTCGCTCCGAATGGCCCATGCCTACGCCATCGTCGAGGACCTCGAGAACGAGTTCGGCCGGGCTCGCGGTCAGCGCGACGTCGACGTGCGTCGCCTGGGCATGCCGGGCCACGTTGGTGAGCAGTTCCCGCGCTACTGCCTCCAGATCGTCGACGACTGGCTCTGGGACCACGGAGTCGATCGGGCCGCTGAATCGCAGCCGAGGCTCGAAGGAGATCAGCGGAGCCACCTCGGCCAGCACGCCGAGCAGGCGGCTTCGCGCAGTGCCGGTCTCGGGCCCGAGTTGGCCTCGAAGTTCGAAGATGGAGGTTCGGATCTGGCGGATCGTCTCGTCGATCCCGGTCACCACTCGCTCCAGCCGCTCGGCGCGGGGGTCTTCGCCAAGCCCACCGGCAACGCTCTGCACCGTGAGGCCGGCGGCGAACAGACGCTGGATGACGTGGTCGTGCAGGTCGCGGGCAATCCGGTCGCGGTCCTCCAGCAGCACCACGCGTTGCTGGTCGGTTCGCGCATCAGCGAGTTCCAGAGCGACGGCAGCGTGGTTGGCGAACGTCGTGGCCATGGCCAGATCAGCTTCGTCGAAGCGCTCACGACCGTGCAACCTGCCGATCACCAGCGCGCCGCGCATCTGGTGCTTACCGACGAGGGGCAACACCATCACCGGCCCGACCGGCAGTACCTCGGACAGGTGCACGCGGAACTTGGGATCCTCGGTCACGTCGCCGACCAGCACCGCACGACCGCTCTCGAACGCGAGCCCGGCCAGGGTGTGCTCCACCGGGTAGGTGTAACCGGTCAATTCCTCGGCTCGCGTGCCGGACGCGACCTCCACCATCAGCCGCCGCCCGCTCGCAGTCGGCAAGACGACGGTGACGATGTCGGCATCCGCGACCTGCTGGGTCTGCCGGGCGATCAGCTTGAGCGGCTCCTCGCCGTCGACCGAGAGCAGTTGTCGGGTTATCTGCATCGACGCGTGCAGCCAGCTCTGCTGCCGCCCGGCTTGCTCGAACAGCCGAGCGTTCTCGATCGCGACACCCGCGGTCGCCGCCAGGGCAGTCACCAGTTCCTCGTCCTCGGCGGTGAACTCGCCGCCTGTGCGCTCGGTGAGGTAGAGATTGCCGAATACCTCGTCGCGCACCCGCACCGGCACACCAAGAAAGCTCGACATCGGTGGATGGTCGGGCGGGAAGCCGACCGAGCGGAGATCTTCAGACATCCTGGGCAACCGAATCGGGCGCGGGTCGTCGATCAAAGCGCCGAGCAATCCCTTGCCCGCGGGCAACGGTCCGATCCGTGCGGCGGTCTCGTCGTCGATGCCGACGTGGATGAACTCCTGCAATCCGCCCTCGGGCGCCAGCACACCGAGGGCTCCGTAGCGGGCATCGACCAACTGGCACGCGGCCTCGACGATGTGGCGCAACACCGCCGGCAGCGCGACATCACCGCTGATCATCGTGTTCGCCGCGAGCAGGCCACGCAGGCGGCCCTGGGTGGCGATGACGTCTCCGGCTCGGTCCACGAGCTGCGTCAGGAGTTCATCAAGTTCGAGCCTCGGCCCGTCGACGAAGTTGAGCGCAGCTCCCCGCCGCAGCCCATCCGCGCCAAAGTCATCTGATGCCATCTGCCGTCAGCGTATCCGCGCGGGCCAGCGGCACGGCGCCTCAGACAGCTTCGGTGATCACATCGACCAGCCGCCGACGACGTGTTTCTGCCGTCGCCGGCGCGCGCCCGACTCGCAATAACACGTGCGGATGCATCGTCAGCCGCAGTTCGTGCCGCAGCTGCGCGTTGGTGCGCGCCACCTCGATCACCTGGGTGAGCGGGCTGGCCGCGTAGCCCCGGCGGGCGATTTCCAGCAGCATCCGCTCCAGCGCCTCGCCCGCGCGCAGCCACGCCATCGCGTTGTCCTCGCGCGCGCCGAGCAGCAGCAGGCACTGGTTCATGCTCGACTTGGTGCGGGTGGGCAGCCATCCCATTCCGCGCGTGTCGAAGTCACGGATCGGCAGGTCGTCCTCGGCACCGGCGTCGACGTGCGGCACAGCGAAGGCCTGCACCCCGTCGTCGCGGCGCAGGTCATCCGTGGTCCACGCGCGCAGCTCTGCCCGGTAGGCGGGATCTGCGTTCTCGAGCTGGTCAGCCTGCTGGCTCAGCCGCGCCGCCGCCATCCGGTCCTCCTGGCTCACGATCGGGTACACCTCCGCTCCCTCCCGGTTCGCAGCGTCCACCAGCGCAGCCACCACATGCTCCGGTACGGCGTCTTGCGAGAACTGTCGCCGGTTGGTGCGACGCACCTCGATCGCCGAGTCCAACAGCGCCAGCGCAGGCTCACCCACACCGTCGGAGGGGTGGACGACGATCCGCGCGACCAGGTTCGGACGGCTCGGGTCGGCAAGCCGCTCGACCGTTGCGCGGTAGCCGCTGGAGGCCAGCGCAACCCGCGCGTTGAACAGCGCACATCCGCAGCTGAGCAGTAACTGCCGGCCGTGCGGATCGAGCAGGCGCAGCTGACGGCTCCGATCGACGTGGATCTCCAGCGAGTCCGGGGTGAGGACGAACCGCCATGGCTGGGTGTTGTGCACCGAGGGGGCGCGGGTCGCCCGCACCGCTGCACGACGCATTGCTGTGGTCAACTGCACGTTGATCGGGGAAGTCATGTGCTCCACCTGTGTTCCATTCCTTATCGGAGCTATTCGATAGCTCGCGTGGCATCGACCATTCGCGATGCGGACTGCGGCGCCTGCTGAACAGAGCTCGTACTACGGGGACGAGCCAGCCACGCCGAGCGGGGCGCTCACGCGCCGTTGGTCGGTGCGATCATCGAGCACGTCGCCTATGTGGCGTCGCATGCTGGCGGCGGTGACCGGTGCCCGGCCGACCCGCAACACGAGGTGCGGATGCGCGCCCAGGCGCAGTTCGTCTCGCAGCTGCGCGCGCAGCGCGGCGACCTCGATCACCTGGGTGAACAGGCTCGCGACAAAGCCCGCGCGGGTGATCTCGAGCCAGACCCGCTCGAGGGCCTCCCCGGCCTGTACCCATGCCTGCGGGGTGTCAGCCGCGGTTGCGAGTACGAGCAGGCACTGGCTCGCCGAGGAATGGGTCTGACTGGGTAGCCATCCGGCACCCTGGGAGTCGAAGTCGCGGATCGGCACGTCGTCACCGGCCGTGCCGTCCACGTGCGGGACGGCGGCCGCGCGCACCCCGTCGAGGCGTGTCGGGTCATTGCTGGTCCAGGCCCGCAGCTCGGCGCGGTAGGCGGCATCGACGTTCTGCGCGGCATCCGCCCGCTGGCTGAGCCGGGCGAGCGTCTGGCGGTCCTCGTTGTGGACAACCGGGTGCAGCACCGCACCCTCGGCAGCGGCGGCGCTGACCAACGTCGCCACCAGTTCGGCGGGCACCGGGTCGGCGGCGAAGCGACGGCGGTTGGTTTGCCGCAATTCGACGACCGGGTCCAGGGCCGCCAGGACGGGGTCCGTTGCCACCCCAATGCTGGCCTCGATCCTCGCCACGAGGTCCGGGCGGTCCCGGTCCGGGAAGCGGCGAACCGACACGGGGCAAGCCGATGCGGCCAGCGACACCCGGGCGTTGAGCAGCGCGCTGCCGGCGCTCAGGCACAGCTGCCGCCCGGTGGGGTCAAGAACCGCCAGTTGGCGGCTGCGATCGATGAACAGGTCCAATCCGTCCGAGCTCAGCCTGAACTGCCAGGGCTGGGTGTTGTGCACCGAGGGCGCGAGCATCGCCCGGGCCACTGCTGCGTGCAGTGCGGTGTCGCGCGGTGTACTGAGAGTGACCATGTACTGAGTTGACGCCCCCAGCGCGGCCCGCGGCAGGGCCATACGTCCTACGCAGCAGCGTCCGAAGTCCGCACAACGGCCGTCCCCACCGGCGGGCCGCACAGCCCGCCGGCTGACCGATCGCGCATCTATCGCGGTGGATCAGCGGCACGCGTCGCGCTGACGGGCACAACCGCACACATTTGGTACATGACTGTGCGATTACCTATATACCTGCCTCCACCGCCGTCGGATGGCACATAGACGAGGGCGGCGTCTGCGGCTACGTTTGCTCCACATCACGGTGGTGAGCCAGTCAACGGGTTGCCTCGGCCGGGCATGAGTGGCCGGTTCTCTGCCGAGCGCCTCACGGGTCAACGGGGGGTCCATGCTCGAGGTGACACAGCTTCACGTCTCTTACGGTGGCGTCGTCAGGGCATTGCAGGGAGTCAGTCTCCAGGTGCCCGACGAGAAGGTCGTCGCCGTTCTCGGAAGCAACGGAGCCGGCAAGAGCACGTTGCTGCGGACCGTCTCGGCCACGCTTCGACTCCATCGCGGCGCGGTCGTCGGCGGCGGGATCACCTACCACGGCCAGAGCCTGGCAGGGCTGGATGCGGCGCGCACCGTCCGCCTGGGCATAGTGCAGGTCCCCGAGGGCCGGCGAATCTTCGGCCGGCTGACTGTCGAGGAGAATCTGCGGGCGGGCGGCCTGGGGGCAGCCGACAAGTCGGCCCGGGCCGCGTCCAAAGACCGGGTCTTCGATCTGTTTCCCCTGCTCGCCGAACGACGCAGGCAGCGGGCCGCGCTGCTCTCCGGCGGGGAGCAGCAGATGCTGGCCATTGGCCGCGCTCTGATGGCCGCGCCGAAGCTGATCATCCTGGACGAGCCCAGCCTTGGCCTTGCACCGAAGATCGTCGGCCAGATCGGACGCATTCTGCAGGCGATCAACGCCGACGGCACCGCTGTCCTGCTCGTCGAGCAGAACGCGGTAATGGCCCTCGGCATCGCAGACACTGCCTACGTCCTCGACGTCGGACGGGTGTCGCTGTCCGGTTCGGCGAAGGAACTCGCCGCCAGCGACGACGTCCGCCAGCTGTATCTCGGCCACGCAGCAACGTCAGCGTCAGGTGCCCCTGCAGAACCGGCACGGGAGCCGAGCCGGACGAGGTCGACTCTGAGTCGGTGGCAGGGATGAGCGCCCAACCGGTTGCCGACCTGACCCCAGCGCCCGAGGTTCCCACCTTGGTAGTCGACGGGGTGTCGGTCACCTTTGCCGGTATCAAGGCCCTGAGCGACGTCTCGTTCACCGTGGCTCCGGGCAGCATCCACGCCCTCATCGGTCCGAACGGCGCCGGAAAGTCGACGTGCTTCAACGTGCTGTCCGGGATCTACCGCGCCACGTCAGGTGCCGTGCGCTTCGGTGAGCACAATCTGATCGGACTGCGGCCGCACCGCATCGCCCGGCTCGGGGTCGCCCGGGCGTTTCAGAATATCGCGCTGTCCAAGGGCCAGACCGTGGCTGAGAACCTCATGCTCGGCCGGCATGCGCTGACCCACTCCGGTTTCGTGAGCTCCGGCCTGCGCCTACCGTCCGCGGTACGGGAGGGCCGTCTGCATGGGGCCCGGATTCAGGAGATCGCCGAGTTCGTCGGGCTCGGCAAGAAGCTCCGCAGCCCGGCCGGATTGTTGTCCTACGGCGACCAGAAGCGGGTCGAGGTGGGCCGGGCGCTGGCGTGCGAACCACGGCTGCTGCTGCTGGACGAACCGGTCGCCGGCATGAACGCCGAGGAGTCCTCCCACATGGCGAGCCTGATCGCCGAGGTGCGCCAAGAACTGGGCATCTCCATCCTGCTGGTCGAGCACGACATGGGACTCGTCATGGGCATCTCCGATCGGGTCACGGTGCTCGACTTCGGCCGGCTCATCGCCGAGGGAACTCCGGCTCAGGTCCAGGACGACCCGAATGTCGTCCGCGCCTATCTGGGCACCGGCGAGGACGAGGACGGGGACCCGTCACAAGCCGGACGGCCGGCAGCCAAGGAGCGCGAACGATGACCCAGTTCTTCGAGTTGGTCCTCAACGGCTTGAGTCTCGGCAGCATCTACGCGTTGATCGCGCTGGGCTTCGTCATCGTCTTCAAGGCGACCGAGGTCGTGAACTTCGCCCAGGGCAGCCTGCTGGTTCTCGGTGGTTACATCACCACCCAGGCACACGACCACATGCCATTCGTGCTGGCGTTGCTGGTCGGCGTTTCGGCGACCGCGTTCACCGCGCTGGTGATCGAGCGGGTGTTCATCCACAACGCCCGGGGCGGCGACGTCAACGCACTGGCCATTCTCACAATCGGCATCGACATCCTGCTGATCACCGAGCTGACCAGACGCTTCGGGTCCAATGTGCTCACCATCGGAGATCCGTGGGGCAACAAGCTGGTGCACTTCGCCGGTGTGTCCCTTCCGCAGTCTCGGCTGGCCGCGATCATGGTCGCCTTCGTGCTGCTTGCCGCCTTCTTCTTGGCGTTCAAGTTCTCCAACTGGGGTGTGGCGATGCGGGCCGGCGCCGAGGACGGCGAGGCGGCGGCCCTGATGGGGATCAGACGCGGTCGGGTGACCGCAACCGCGTGGATGGTTGCCGGCGCGCTGGCTGCGGTCGCGGTCGTGTTCCTCACCGCCTTCCCCAGCCCGGGGCTGGACACCGGCGCCCGCGAGATCGCGCTGCGCGCCTTCCCCGCTGCGATCCTCGGCGGGCTGGACTCGACAGCGGGTGCGGTGGTGGGTGGACTCGCAATCGGGCTCGCCGAATCCATGACCGCCGGCTACAGCGTCACGTTCCTCGGCGGCAGCCTCGCCGATGTCATCCCCTATCTCGTCATGCTGGTGATCCTGCTGGTGCGCCCCTCGGGGATCTTCGGCACCCGGGAGTTGTCTCGTGTCTGATGGACGCACGGCACTATTGCGCCGGCTCAGGATCGGCACCCTGGTCCGAATCCTGCTGGTGGTGGTCCTGGCCGCGTTGCCGCTGTACCTCGACAATTCCTTGTTGCAGACGGGGTTGTTCTCCATGGCCGCCGTCGTCGGAGCAATCGGCCTGACGATCCTGACCGGAGCAGCGGGCCAGCTGTCGCTGGCACACGCCTTCTTCCTGGCGGTGGGCGCGTATTCGTACTCGTACTTCGCGGGACTGCCGGATCCGTCGAAGGCCTCGAAGGCACACGGACTCGGCCTGCCGCCCGTGCTGGCCATGGTGCTCGCCGTGGCCATGGCCGGAGTGGTCGGGTTGCTCTTCAGCCCGATCGCCGGACGACTGCGCGGCATCTACCTCGGCGTCGCGTCGCTCAGCCTGGTGTTCATCGGCTCCTTCGTCTACGAGAACGCCCGCGGACTGACCGGGGGCTTCAACGGCCGCGCAGCAACAGACTTCTCGCTGTTCGGCTTTCAGTTCGCAGCCGACCATCCGCCATTGAGCATCCTGAATGTGCCCTACGGTCGCTTCGAGCGGCTCTGGTACCTGTTCCTTTTCCTGGCCGTCCTGGCCTACGTCTTCGGCACCAACGTGCTGCGCGGCCGGATGGGTCGGGCCATGCAGACGATGCGTGACAGTGAAGTGGCCGCTGCCACCATGGGTGTCGACATCCGCCGCACCAAGGCCGGCGTTTTCGCTCTGTCGAGCATGTACGCCGGTCTGGCCGGCGTGATGGTGGCGCTGGCATTCACCCGGGTGACACCTGACTACTTCATCCTGCCGCTCTCGATCAGCTACCTCGCGATGGTGGTGATCGGCGGCCTCGGCTCAGTCGGCGGCGCGACTCTCGGCGCAGTCTTCGTCACGGCGCTGCCGACACTGCTGAGTCGATACTCCGATTCCCTGCCGTTCGTCGCTGCCCCGGCGAGCGGGGGTTATGACGCCGGCAAGATCAGTGCTGCTCTGTTCGGTCTGGCCATCGTGTTGTTCGTCCTGTTCGAACCCGGCGGTTTGAGCGCTCTCGGCAAGCGCCTGACCGGTCGGGTCCGCAGGCACACGCCCGGCGGCGTTCGCGGGCACAAGCCAGACGACCGGGCCGTAGAACCCCAACGCACACTGCCCAGATCGGGCAATACCACCCGCACCCAGGAGGATCCCGTATGACCCGCACCCGCACCCGAGCGCAAGCGATTCTCGGACTCGCGCTAGCCCTGACTCTTGGCGCCACGGCTTGCAGCACCAAGGCGAACAAGTCGGGAGGTAAGACTGAGAACGGGGTGAAGGCCGGTCCCGGCGTCACCAAGGACGCGATCACGCTGGGCGTGCTCACCGACGAGTCCGGCGTTTTCGCCCCCCTCGGCACAGCCGTGACCCAGGGCAACCAGATCGGAGTCGACGAGATCAACGCAGCTGGCGGTATCTGCGGACGCAAGATCAATCTCACGGTCAAGGACACGGCCTACGACGTGCAGAAGGCCGTCAGCGAGTACGCCGAGATCGCACCCAATATCGCCGGCATCCTGCAGATGCTTGGTTCGCCGGCCACGACAGCGCTGCTGCCCACCATCACCAGCGATCACATGGTGTCGGCGACGGCAACCTGGGCGTCGTCCTTGCTGAGTAGCCCGGACATCCAGATCTCCGGGGCTACCTACGACATCGAGATGATCAACGGGATCTCGTACCTGCTCGACAAGGGCCTGATCAAGAAGGGCGACAAGCTCGGTCACATTGCCTTCGAAGGCGCCTATGGCGACAACGGGCTGAAGGGGTCGAAGTACGCGGCCGACAAGCTCGGTCTCACCATAGTGACGCAGCGGCCGAAGGCCACCGAGACGGACATGACCAGCGCCATCGGGGCATTCAAGCAGGCCGGCGTCAAGGCCATCCTGCTGACCGTGGGCCCCAAGCAACTGGCCTCCGCCGCCGGTGTCGCCGCGGCCGGCGGACTCGACGTGCCGATCCTGGGCAACAACCCGACCTTCAGCCCCGGGCTTCTCAAGACACCGGCCGGACCGGCCATCGAGAAGAATTTCTACCTGTCGGCGTCCTCGTCCCCGCTGTCCGCGGACAACCCGGCAGTCAAGAAGATTCTGACCGCCTTCAAGGCGAAGTATTCCTCCTCGACCCCGAACGCCGGAGTGGCCTACGGCTACGGCGTCGCGAAGATCTACGCGCAGACGCTCAAGGCAGCCTGCGACGCGAAGGACCTCACGCGCGAGGGCATCGAGAAGGCCTTCCACACGTTGAAGAACGTGGACACCGGAGGCATCATCGCGCCGCTGGACTACAGCAAGCAGGGTGAAATTCCGGCGCGTCAGACGCTCATCGCCAAGGCGAACGCGGCCAACCTCGCCATCGACGGCCTCAAGGTCGAGAAGGACCTGTTCGAGTCCGACATCGCCAAGGACTACAAGCCTTAACGGGCTACCGGGCCCAGCCGGCGGGGTGAGCGCGTCCCCGCCGGCAGGCTCGCTGCCGACGGGGATTGGCGGTGAGATGAGCACTCTGCTGGTACCGGATACAGAGGCTTGGGTGGACCTGCTGCGAATGTTGGCCGAGGAAGCACCCGACGCCTCGTTCACCAGGTGGCTGAGTCGCCACGGTGCGGGCCAGGGCCGTGAATTGCCTTCCGTGGTCGTCGACGGCTACGAACTGGCTCGGCGCACCAGGGACAACAGCGCGCGGCGGGAGCGTCGCGAAAGTGAACTCGGCGCGTTGTACGCGACCGCCGGGGACCTGTCCTCGTTACGCGACACCGACAGGGTCCTGACCGCGATCGTTCGGCGTGCCCGTGCGCTCTTGGTCAGCGACGTCGCGTACATCACCTTGATCGACAAAGAGGGTGACGTGACGACGATGCGCGTCGAGGTCGGCATGCAGACCTCGGCTCTTCGCGAGATGCGATTGGCCCACGGAACCGGAGTCAGCGGCATGGTCGCCAAGACCGGCGAGCCGTTCTGGACACCGGACTACCTCCACGACCGGCGGATCGTGCACGTCATCGACGACATCGTGGCCGAGGAGGGTCTGTCGGCTGTGCTCGGCGTGCCGCTCGTGCTGGGCACCCAGGTTCTCGGGGTGCTGTTCGCTGCAGATCGCCGTTCCCGGATCTTCGCGGCCGATGAAGTGGCATTGCTGACCTCGCTGGGAAACCATGCCGCGATCGCGCTGAACAACGCGCGGATGTTCGAGGAGTCCCGCGCGGCGTTGGATGAGCTGACCCAGGCCCACGCGGCGATGAAGGCCCATGCCGACCTCGTCGAGAAATCCGCCCTCGTGCACGACCGGCTCGCCGAGCTGATCCTGCGGGGCGCCGAGATGGCCGGAGTCGTCGACGCGCTGGCTGACATACTCCAAGCCGACGTCCTGGTGCTCGATCCGGATGGTGCCGAACTGGCTCGCTCGGCGGCCATGTCCGCCGCGATCCACGCCACCTTGCACGCCCACGCCGGCGGCCACTCCGAACTGGGCCACGACGATGACGAACGGTGGAGTGAGGCCAGCAGCCAGGCCTTCCGACTCGGTCGCACCGCCCGTTTTCAGACCGGACGCGGCAGCCAAGACATCTGGATCACCCCCATCATTGCCGGCACCGAGCACTTTGCGGTGGTGCTCTCGACGCGCGCGGAGGAGTTCGCCGAATCCGAGCGGCGCACGCTGGAGCGCGGTGCGCAGGTGACCGCACTGCTGCTGCTGATGAGCCGGTCCGTGGCAGCCGCCGAACAGGCCGTTCGAGGCGAGTTGTTGGACGACCTGCTCAGTTCCTACCCGGTCGACGAGGCCGGCCTGCGACGTCGCGCCGAGCTGTTGGGGACGGACTTGAGGTCCGAGCACGCGGTCGTCGCGGCGCGTCCGGTCGACCAGACCCAGCGGGCCACCGTCCTGCAGGCGGCCGACCTGCTCGTTCGTGAGGTCGGCGGTATCGCCGGCGAACACGACGGCAGCATCGTCTGTCTGCTGCCTGGTCTCAGCGCGAACGCCGCAGCGAATCGGCTCGCCGCAGGGATCGACCAGCTGGCCAATGCCGGGGCCACGGTGGGGGCAGCCGGCCCCGCGAAAGGTGTGCTTGGATTGGCCAAGGCGTACCTCGACGCTGCCAGGTGCGAACGGATCCTGCTCGCTCTCGGTCGACCGGGAACACGCGCGACACCGCGGGACCTGGGCATCTACGGTCTGCTGTTCAGCGGCGCATCCCGCGATCAGATCGACACCTTCCTCGACGACCGCCTGGGTCCGCTCATCCGGTACGACGCCGAGCACGGCACCGATCTGGTGATCACCCTGCGCGCGTACTTCTCGACCGCCGGAAACGTGGCCAAGGCCGCTGGCGTGCTGTACCTGCACACCAACACGCTTCGCCAACGCCTGGCCCGGATCGGCGAGCTCATCGGCGAAGACTGGCGCGATGAGCAGCACCTCGAACTGCACGTGGCCACCCGAATCCACGAGATCATCCGCGAGATCTGACCGGCTCCTGTCGCAAGACCGCTGGAGCCGCGCAGCGCACCTCGCCCGACGCCGGCATCGGGCCAGTCGCCCAGACCCAATCTATGAGATCCGCCGGACAGATCCTGCCGCCAACATCGCCTGCCAAGGGACCACTTCGCGCGCTGCGCCCACTTGCCCGCCACACCGACCGACACCAGCTGGTTCGCCGTCGCAGCCGCGTCACGTCACACGCAGACGCACAAGCCCGTCGGACGAATGCCGCGCCTCCGCTACGGCCGGTGACAGCGTCCTTCTGGTCACCCCAACTACGGACGAACTGTGGGTGAATATGGTAAAACTTATGCTTCGTAGCCTTATGGTGCGCTTCGCCCTCCGGGAACATAGGGGACCGCTGCTCGCCATACGCCGTGCGACCGGGCTGGAGGAGTTCCATGATCGGATGGAAGTCAGGGAGGGCCGTCGCCGTGGTGGTGGTCGTTCTCTCCGTAACCGTGCCCGCCGGCGCCAGCCCCATCGGCCAGTTGAGCCAGGCCAACTCTGCTGGCGCCCATCCGGCGACGGGCGTCGGTTCGTGCACGCTGAAGAACTGGAACCCGGACGCCGATCCCGGTGACGCCAAGGACCTGCCCCAAGGTCAGCGTCCCCAGACGTACAAGCCCGACGACTACAACTGCACCGGCGCTACCTTCGCCGCCGACGGAGCTGAGTTCACCAAGTTCCCGCAGCCGCACGACTTCCACGCGGCACCAGCCGCCATCTCTGCTGACCAGGGCAAGGCCGGGGCGCAGACTGCCCGGACGACCGCAGCGGCAACGGCGAACCCACTCGCGCCCTACTTCCCCCCGTTCACGCACTTCGTGGTGCTGTACCGGGAGAACCACACCTTCGACGACTACCTGGGCGACTGCGCGACGACGGTCCAGGCCGGCTGCAATGGCGCGGTGCAGAGCACGAACCACATCAGCTCCGTGCCCAACCTGCACACCCTGGCCAAGACGTACGCGCTGTCGGACACCTACAGCACCGGCACCCAGCCCCCGAGCGGCCCCAATCACTGGTGGCTGTTCTCCGCGCAGTCCTCCTCGAGCTCGCAACAGCAGTCCTACCCGGCCGCCACCGGAACCCAATTCGACCGGTTCCTGAAGGGTGTTACCGGCCCGGTCGGTGAAGGCACCAACCCGTGCACGACCCAGACCGGCGCGGCGTCTGGTAGCAGCCCCTACACATTCGTCATGAACGGCGACTTCTACTGGATGCTCACCACGGGCAGCGGGGAGTGGCGAAACCCGGGCACCGGCAAACCCGAGGTTCTGCCGGTGAACCGCCCTGGCACGAGCATCCCGGAGGAACTCGCCTACAACAACTACACCTGCAAGGGTCAGAACGACGACGACCAGACGATCGGGACGGGCTTCCAGAACTTCGTGAGCGCCAACGGACTGCCCGCCTACTCCTACGTCGAGCTGTTCAACGACCACCCGGGCACGTACCAGGACATCCCCAAGAACGACTCGGTCACTAAGCAGATCGTTGACTCGATCATGAACAACGCGGCGTACAAGGACAACACCCTCATCGTCGTCACCGAGGACGACACCCAGAACGGCAACAACGGCCCCGACCACGTCAGCAACACCTACCGTGTGCCGCTGGTGCTCGTGGCCTCGCCGCTCTACCTGAAGCAGCACTACCTCAGCCACGTCGCTTACACGACGAACAACGTCCTGGCGGCGATGGAGCGGACGATGGAGAACGTCCACCCGGGCATCATCGACCCGAACAACACCATCGCCCCGAGCACATACCCGATGACGACCGGCGACCAGGCGGCTTTGGGCGACCCACTGTCCGACTTCTGGATCCAGGGCGTCACCCCGCTGACCGCCGCAGCCGCAGCGAACCCGACAACGGGCAACGCACCCCTGACCGTGTCCTTCACCGGCTCCGCTACCGGCGGAACCCCGCCCTACCGGTACAGCTGGAACTTCGGTGACGGATCGGCGGCGAGCACCGCGCAGAACCCGACCCACACCTACAACGCGGCCTGCACCTGCACCGCGACGCTCACGGTCACCGACAGCTCGTCGCCGGCGAAGACTGCCACGTCGAACGTCACGGTCACCGTCAGCGCCATCGGCAACCCACTCACGGCCACCGCCTCCGCCAATCCGACATCCGGCCAAACCCCGTTGACCGTCTCCTTCACCGGCACCGGCACCGGCGGAACCCCGCCCTACCGGTACAGCTGGAACTTCGGTGACGGATCGGCGGCGAGCACCACGCAGAACCCGACCCACACCTACAACGCGGCCTGCACCTGCATCGCGACGCTCACGGTCACCGACAGTTCGTCGCCGGCGAAGACCGCCGCGTCGAGCGTCACGATCACGGCCTCACCCATCGCCGGGACGCCACCAGGTGCGCCCACCGGTCTCACGGCGAGTGCAGGTAACGCCCAAACGGCCCTGTCCTGGACGGCTCCGGCCAGCAACGGTGGCGTCAACATCACCTCCTACCGGGTATACCGCGGCACCTCTGCGGGCACAGAGACCCTGCTGACCTCCGGTGGATGCAGCGGGCTGGGCGCGGTGCTCTCCTGCACCGACGCCGGCCTCACCACCGGCCAGACGTACTACTACAAGGTCAGCGCCGTGAACGCCATCGGCGAGGGCGCGCGGAGCAACGAGGCGTCCGCTACGCCGACCGGCGGGTGCTCCTCGAGCCAGCTCCTCGGCAACCCGGGCTTCGAGACCGGTTCCGCCGCGCCGTGGTCTGCATCCTCGGGCGTGGTCAGCACCAACGCCACCGAGCCGGCGCACTCCGGCAGCTGGGACGCCTGGCTGGACGGTTACGGCGCGACGCACACCGACACCCTGTCCCAGGCGGCAACGCTGCCCACGGGCTGCGCGAACTACAAGTTCAACTTCTACATGCACATCGACACCGCGGAGACCACGACGACGGCGAAATACGACACCCTGAAACTGCAGGTGTTGAACAGCTCAGGCACGGTCCTCGCGACCCTGTACACGTACTCCAACCTCAACCACAACACCGGCTACAGCCTGCACTCGTTCAACCTCGCCAGCTACGCCGGGCAGAACGTCACACTCAAGTTCACCGGGACGGAGGACTACACGAAGCAGACGTCCTTCGTCATAGACGACGCGACGGTCAACGTGAGCTGAGGCAATCGACAGTAGCTGTCAAGCATCATCTGGCACGCTGTCGCGCATCAACCGAGGCCAGGAACTCGAACACGTCCGCCGGTCTCACCTCTAGCGGGGTGCTTCCATCTTGAGCCAAAGCGCTTACCCGGGCTTGTTGAGAACGTTCGTGCAATCTACTTGAGAACGATCTTGCTGAGTGCTGCCTCTGTGGCCCGGCGTCCTTCTCGCGGGCGCTGCGTAACGGGCAGTCCAACGCGTGGTGAGGCCGTCCCGGTTTGAGCCTGCTCGACCCGACATTCTTGCGAGCCGGGCTTCCGGGATCTCAGTGCGGCGTCGGCACTGGCCATACGTTCGCGTGGACCGCCCACGACGACGAATTTTCCTCTGGCGATCGGTCACTAGCTGTGGCACAGCAGCCTGCAGAGGGAAGGCGAGCCCGATTTCAAGCTCAATAGTGAACTCCATCGCGATCACGGTGCGTCGCTTCGGTGCGATGAGCGTGAAGCGCAGACACGCGAGCTCGGCGGCTATCTGTGCGGCCGCAGGCTTTACGAGACCATGCTGCCGTGGGAGACCGATCCATCGCGTGTTCCGCAATCCGGTCGTCGTCGGTGGCGGCACGCCCTTCCTGCCCCTGGTCACCGCAGACGTTCGGCTAGACCTGGTCGAGACCGGGGTACATCAACGAGTCGACTGAACCCCGGCAGTCCCGATGATGAGCAATGAGTAGTTCGACTCACGACATAGCCCTGGGTCATCGCTGATGATAGGGAGACAAATCGTGCAGATGGCACACGGCCGCAATGAGGGTCGGTGCGGTGCGATGAACTCGAAGGGTGTGACCGGTGAGGGAAATGCTGAGGGTTATAGGTGTGCTCGCGACAGTGTGCTTCGTTGTCTTGCCACTGTCCGGCTGTGACAACCGCGAGCGCATGTGCGAGCAGGGCCAGTATCCGGCGCGCTCGGTCCAGTACCCGGCGTCCGGACGGGTTTGTGTTGACAGCGGCCATGATCCACCGACGGGTTATGAGCGATTCCCAGCAGGGCATGTGCCGACCTACGTCGACCAAGACCGGTAGCGGCTCGTACTCGCCGTAGCGGCGGGGCAGCGCTTCGGGCAAGAACTTTCGAGCGAGCCCACCCGTGGGCTACCCCCTTACGCAGCAGAGGTTTCGGCGATTCCCGAAGTCCTTCGAACGCCAAACACTCGCCTGTTGAAATGATCTTCGTCCCGGCTCTGGCAGGCCACGTTAGGTTTCCGGTCGGGTGACTGTGGCCTCACTCGCCGCGCACCCGTCCGAGGTGTGACGGAGTTCGGCCGAAGACCCAGCCACCGACCAGCGCGGCCACCGGCAATGCGATGACCAGGGCGCCGAGCTCCAGGTAGGGCGGCTTGTTCAGGAAGCTGACGTCGTGCCAGTGCCAGGCGATCAGGGCGACGTACGCGCCAGCCGTGCCGATGATCCCGCCGAGCAGACCCAGGGCCGCGGCCGTCGTCGCGGTGAGCATGCGACGGGTCGCCCCACTGGCCCCGGCCGCAGTGAGGGTGCGCAGGTCCCCGCTCGTCTCGCTGCGGATCAGCCCGACCGTCATGGCCAGCACCGCCAGCGCGACGAGCACACCGACGAACGTCGCCCAGTCGCGTAGCTGCTGCAGCGAGTTGTCAGTCGTGTTGCGCGTCTCGACGGAGATGCCTGCGGAGGCGGCCGCCGCCCGTGCGGCGTGGATTTGTGCCGCGGTCAGCGCGTGCGCGGACTGCACCACGAAGCCCGTTGCCTGGGTGGTGAGCCCGAGTGCGGTGGCCTCATTCGGAGTCATCAGCGCGTCGGGCGCAGAGGTGTATTTCGGCAGCTTCGACAGGACCTGGATGGTGATCGCGTGCAGCCCATCGCGGGCTCCGTCGAACAGCTTCGCGCCACGCAGGTCGGTGCGTGAGGTGATGATCGCCGCGTGGACGTCGCTCGCCGAGATCCCGTAGAAGTTCAGCAACGCAGCCGTGGCGAGGTAAGGCTGGTCGACGAACTCGAAACCGCTATGCCCGTTGTGGGTGGCGGACCGGACGATCGAAGCCACCCCTGGGCCTGTCCCGTCTGCCGTCGGTGCGTCGGGGTTGTGCGGTACGTCCAACTCGATCGACGTCGTATTGAGCGACTTCGCGATCGTGGCCGCCACGGCACGGGCCGTCGCGATCTTCGCCGCAGTCGGCCCGCTGTTGCGCGACGGTGCAGGCGCAGCCTTGATCGCCGGACCACTCGCGGGGCCACTGCCCCCACCCTCGATCCAGACGATCACCTGGTTGTTCGGCAAATTTCCTTCGGTGTAGCCGCGGTCGTGAGTTTGCTGGGCGGCCGCGGTGATCGCGATGGTGGCCGAAATGCCGACCGCGAGGCTGGCCGCAGCGAGCGCCGCACCGGACCGTGCCTGATATCGAGCGAGGTCGCGCAGCGCCAACCGCATCGCCACCGGTGCGCGGCCAGAGAGCCCGGCCAGGGCCTGCACGCCAAGCGGCGCGAGAAGCAACATGCCGCACGTCGTCGCGATGATGCCGGTGACGATCAGCAGCGTCTTCGAGTTGTGCGAGAGCACGAGCAGCACGAAGCCGAGCGTGGCAAGCGCCGAGCCCAGCAGCGCGAACCGGTGTGCGGGCTGCGGCGCCGGCGGCCGACCGGTGAGAGCGACGACCACCGGCATCCGCGAGACGGCGCGGGCCGGCCACCACGACGCGGCGATCGAGGCGAGCACGGCCAGCCCAGCTCCGAGGAACACGTCTAGCCATGGCAGTGACATCGAGTCGACTGAGTGCCCGACGACCTTCTCGAACGCCGGCTTGAGCGCGAACCACGCGACCAATCCGACCACGGTGCCCAACGCCGCGCCCACGACGCCGACGGCCGTTCCGTTCGCGAGCATGACCTTGCGGACCTGCCGGTCGGTTGCCCCGATCGCGCCGATCATGCCGAGTGAGCGCAGCCGTCGCTGCGCCATGACCGTGAAGCCCGCAACCGACAGCAGCCCGATGAACGTCAGCCCGATGGTCGCGATCAGTAGTACCGCGAGTGCCTGCTGCTGCTTGCGCGCCGCGAGCGACTGGCCGTCGGACATGATCCCCACGATGCGTCCGCCGGTCAATTGGATGTTCGAGGCGACATTCGGGCCGGCGTTGGTCAGGAACGAGAGGCTGGTCGGGTTGGCGATCTGGCCAGGCGCGACGAGCGCGAACGTCTGGCTGAAGTCCTTCGGATTCTGGACGATGCCGACGATGCGACGCGCCTGACCGAGCACGGTCCACGTCTGCCCGACGTGCAGTGAGAAGGTCGAGAGCACCGAGCGCGTCACGGCGATCTCGCCGGCGCCCGGATAGCGTCCGGAGACGATCCCGAGCATCGGTGAGCTGTACCGCCCGTGCTGCGCTATGGCCGTCAGATCCACGCTCGCGGTGGAGCCGGGGATTGGGATGTGGGTGTCTTCGATCACCTCGGCGTCGGGAAGCTGCTGCTGGAAGGTGGCGATGATCCCGGCGGCCGTGCCCGGGCCGGACGCAATTACCTCGATCCGCGTCGCCGCGCTGCCCATCGACACCTGATCGCCGTTCTGGACGTTGACGACGAGGCCGAGCCCGACGGTGGTGGCCGCGACCGCGACCGTCAGCAGCGTGAGCACGAGCAGTTGCTGACGCCATTCGCGGCGCAACAGGCGCCGCGACCAGCGAGCGACCGCACGGTTCGCGATACGTGACTCGGTGCGCCCGGTGGTCAGGTTGGGTCGCGTTGGCGTCAGGGTGGTGGTCATCGTGCCGCGTCGGCCTGCAGCAGTGACTCGGGACCCGCCGGCGGCGCGGTCTGGTCGACCATCCGCCCGTCGCGCAGAAACACGACGCGGTCCGCCCAAGAGGCGAGCTGCGCGTCGTGGGTGACGACGACGCCGGCAACCCCGCCCTGGCAGGTGCTGCGCACCAACCGCATGACGGCCTCACCGTTCACCGAGTCGAGGGCGCCGGACGGTTCGTCGGCCAGCAGCAGGCGCCGCTCCCCTACCACGGCCCGAGCGATGGCGACCCGCTGGCGCTCGCCACCCGAAAGATCGTCCGGGAAGTGTTCGGCACGCGCGGACAGGCTCAGACGATCAAGGACTTCGAGGGCAGCCTTGCGTGCAGTTCGGGTGCTCACGCCGTCCAGCTCGAGCGGCAGCGCGACGTTCTCGGCGGCGGTGAGCCCCGCGAGCAGGTTGAAGTCCTGGAAGACGTAGCCGATCGCGCGGCGGCGCATGGCGGCCTGCTGATTGCGCGAGAGCTTGGACACCGGCATTCCACCGATCAGCACGTCGCCACTGCTCGCGCTCTCCAACGTGCCGGCGATGGTGAGCAGGGTGCTCTTGCCTGAGCCACTCGGTCCCATCACCGCGACGAGCTCACCCGGCTCGACGGCGAGGGTGACTTCCCGCAGCGCCTGGACCTCGCCGGCGCCGCGGCCATAGACCTTGGTGACACCGATCAGTTCGAGGGCACTCATAGCGCAGCCGCCTTTCGCTTGGCCGGGGCTGGGTTTGTCCTGGGTGTCGGTGGCGAAGTGACGCGACGCAGCCGACTGTCGGCGGCGTCGAGCCAGCGCACGACCGAATCGAGCCGGAAGAGCTCGGCATCGACGACGAGCACAAGGCTGATGTCGTCCTCACTGGCATCGCGCTTGACCCGGGTCCACTCCTGCATCAGCTCGACGACCCGGCGCCGGTGCGTTTGGATCACCTCACCGATGTCTACGCCGGGCACATGCATCGCGACGAGCACCTTGATCACCAGCTCGTCCCGCGGAGGTGAGCCGAGGTCCGGTGGGGTGTGCAGCCACCTGTTGAGTTCGGCGGCGCCCTCCGCCGTGAGGCGGTAGGTCTTCTGCGGGCCGTCGTCCTCCAAACCGGACTCGACCATGCCGTCGCGCTCCAAGCGCTGCAGGGTCGTGTAAATCTGGCCAACGTTGATTGGCCACACCTCACCGGTGCGCTCCTCGAACTCGTGGCGCAGCCGGAGCCCATACTTCGGCCCCTCGCTCAAAAGTGCGAGAACAGCGTGACGAACGCTCATCAGTCCACCCTTCGAACGTGTATACCCAGTATCAATACTCGGTATACAGGTCGAGGGCAAGGCCAAAACCGACCAGTCCCGCAGAGTCACATGACCGACCACGGCCGATGCGGGCGATCCGGCCCATCCCGGCCGCCCGGCGTCATACTTCGCCGCCACACATGCACGTCTTACGCGCCACCCAAGACGGGAGGCCACACCCGTCGCCGTCTCTGCCGTCGCCGAGTACCGCACGTACGGCCTGACAGCGCTGTTGAACACGGACATCCCATGAACGGGTGGGTCACCAAACAACCGAAGTAGCCGTGAAGCATCAAGCCGAAACACTGTCAACCATCAACCGAAGGCCCAACGCCGAGCATCAGGCGAAGTAATGCACAAAGCGTCCGTGGGGCGGGTCGGACTCGAACCGACGACCCAGGGATTATGAGTCCCCTGCTCTAACCAGCTGAGCTACCGCCCCGAGAAGTGCTTCTACCCCCTGTACATGCTGGGCTGCAGGTGTCTCGGATCCTGCGTCAGAGGCTGCGGAATGTCCGTTTCGCGAGGTCGTGTCACACGGTGTCACACCGTGTCACACCGACCCCTTGGAATCCCCTGGTATGCGTGTTCCGAAAGACGGAATCCCCTAGTTTCAGCTTCAGGCTAGCTGCGGGGTGCCAGGACTGCCCGTCGTGGGCATCGATTGCCTGGCTCCGTGGTGTGGCGGGACTCCGAGCCATGGCATTGCCGGATACATCGGTCGGATGATTACCCGGACGTCGTCTCGCAACATCGCCGGGCTCCACTCGCGATTGCCCGGAGAATTACTTAAGTGCGTTGAACGAAGAGAGATCCGGGCCGTTCGCCACGCCGACGAACGACATCCCCTAGGCCGTGTTCTCGAACTCCCTGCAGTCCGCAGACTGGGCAGAGACGACGATCGTCTCCGGCGACCTGACCGACGCGGTCACGCAACTCAAGCTGGAGCACACCGGCGGGTACCTACTTGCTCAGGGCGTTACGCGGTTCGCCCGATCGCTGTCAAGGCCGGCTTGATCGACGAGTCCGCGTTGTCATCCATCCCGTCATCTTGGGTGCCGGCGAGCGGCTCACCGCACCGCTCACCATCGAGCCGATCAGCACCACCGCCCTCAGAGGCGGAACCGTGGCCCACGTCTTCGCGCGCATCCCTGACCGAACCTCGACCACTGTTGTGCGCACGCACACGCCGTCGTCCACGTGCGCACGGAACCCTCTCGCGCAGGGCGCATGTGATGGCGAGCAGCGCTGATCGGAGTGTATGCGTCGGCGTCTCGTCCCCGAACAAGATCATCGCATCGATGCGCGCGAGTAGCTGAGGAGCGCGGACCCCGCGAACACGTAGCCGATATCGCGGCCGATGCGCTCATGGCTGTCGCCGTGGCCCACCTGAGGGTGACCGATGGAACAGGTTCAGGCGGGGACGCGAGAGGCGGGGCCGAGCCGCACCGGCAGTGCGGCGAAACCGCGCAAGATGCGGGTGTCCCGGCGCTTGGAACCGTCGAGCTGCTCTAGAGCGGGGTAACGCTCGAACAGCGTCCGGAGCCCGACATCGCCTTCCATACGGGCCAGCGCGGCGCCAAGGCAGAAGTGCCGGCCGCCCGAGAACGAGACATGCTCACGCGCGTCGCGTCGCGTCACGTCGAAGCGGTTCGGTTCGGTGAAGACGTCCGGGTCGCGGTTGGCCGCAGCCAGCAGAGTGGTGACCCGCTGGCCCTTGAAGACTAGGGTGCCCGCGATCTCGGTGTCGCGGGTGGCGGTGCGCCCGGTGAGCAGGACGGGCGGGTCGAAGCGCAGGATCTCGTCCACCGCATTGGGCCACAGCGACGGATCCTTGCGCAGCGACTTGAGCTGCTCAGGGTTGGCGCAGAGCAGAGACGCCCCGTTGCTGAGCAGGTTCACCGTCGTCTCGAACCCGGCAGCCAGGACGAGCCCTGCGATCGACTTGAGTTCAACGTCGTCCAGACCGACACCCTCGTCGCGGGCCAGGACCAGCTGGCTGAGCAGGTCCTCACCGGGATTCGCGCGCAGGGCACGAAGGTGGTTGTCGAGCCAGGCCTCGAAGTCGGCCAACGCCGACTCGACCTCACGGAAGCGCCTCCACGAAAGGCCAAGATCCAGGCTCGGTGCGGCGGCCTCGCCGAAGCCCAGGATCCGGTCGCGCTCGGCCAGGGGGACGCCCAAGATCTCGGCGATCACGGTGACCGGCAGCAAGGCGCAGTACTCGGTGACGAGGTCGATCTCGTCGCGCCCCTCGAGCTGGTCGAGCAGCTCGTTCGCGATCACCTGGGTGCGCTCGCGCAGCTTCTCGACCGCCCGGACGGTGAACACGCGGGTGACCAGCCGGCGGTAACGGGTGTGGTCCGGCGGCTCGGTCACGAGCAGGGACGGAGGCTCAAGCGGTCCCAGCCTTGTCGACGCCTCGACGGCCCACTTGAATGTCCGCCCGATCGGACCGCCGAGTTCGGAGACATCGAAGCCAGCACGGAAGTCGTTGCTGGACAACACCTCGCGCACGACGGGCAACGAGGTTGTCATGAAACCGATTCGGCCCTTGTAGAGGGGCCCATTTGCGCGCATCCGCTCGAAAAGTTCGTGCTGGGCGTCGGTGCTGAAGATAAGTTCGGCCTGCAGGTCCCCGCGCCGCGCGGCGACGGACAGCAACGTCCGCGGCAGCAGGTGACCCAACGCCCACCGCACTGGTGGCCGAAGTGCTTCCTCGGCGTCCGAGCGATGAGCTGCGACGAGTGTTTTCATGGTCACGTGAGGAACGCTACCCCGAATTCATACGAACGTATAGATTTCTTTTCTCCAGGCACATCGATCCGCCGCCGCTCTCGCGCTTAGACCCGCAGCAGCGCGCGCATATGAAACTGTCGTGGCCGAACGCTCGTACCGCCCCACTGCCGCGCAGGACGGCACGAGCCCACCCTGAATCCGGCGAGTACACCGGGCGGCGGGGATGGCCTAGCTCAGCAGGCCACGATCAGGCCGAAATTCTCATCGTTCGTCACTGGGACCGCTGTGGCCGAGAGCGTCCAGGTCGCCACGACAACGGTGTTGTTGGCGGTGTAGGCGACGGCGTAGGCCCCCCTTGACCTCAGGCTGACGCTCACTGAACAGTTGGTGAGCGTGGTGTCGGTATACACGGTGTAGAAGCCACTGCCCGCGTTGTGCGTGACGACTAGGGCCCGGCTGGTGCGACTGCTGAACGTGCCGTCGGAGTTGATGTCGGCGGTGATCTGCTGCTGGTAGTAGCCCGTCACGTCGATGACGACCTGGGTGGCGGCGCTGGCGCTCACGTCGAGTCCGGGTCCCGTTCCGGGCGTGACCGCGAGGGTGAGGCCGTTGGCGATGTCCGACAGTCCGTAGTTCAAGATCGACGCGTTGGGCACGGCCTGCCCGTGCGGGTAGGCCTGCAAGTATCCCGATTTGACCTCGCTCACGGCGACGACGTTGGCCGATACCGCTGTTGCCCCCGCCGGAATGCCGCAGCCGGCGGATTGGCCGCCCTGGGCCGCGAAGCCCGACGAGCCAGAGATCTGGAAGCCCCGCGCACTGGTGACGCGCCCACCGGCGACCCGGGTGTCGACGATCCGGCACGGAGCGATCGGGGTAAGCACCGCCTCGCTCAGCCCCGAACTGCCGACCGCGAGGCTGCCGCCCGACCCGGTCGCGGGGGCGGCCTTTCCGTTAGCGGCGTTGGCCTTCGAATCGGCCGGCCCGGCACTCCCGCCGGGCTCGGCTCCCGCGATGCTGACACATCCCAGCACAAGCACAGCCGTACCGATCGCGACCCCGATCATCTTGATGTCTGACCTCACCGGTGACCCCCAGGAAATGTGGCGACCGCTGGCACTGCTGTTGGGGCAGTCATCACAGACGATCCCTGCGGCACACCATGAGTCCGGGCCGATCGTCTGTCAACCTAGAAGCGGCGCCGCTGCACGCGCCAAAGCACCGGATCCGAAAGCGACCGGCTCTGCCGCCGTCAGTACGGCATAGCCGGGAAGGGTGTGAACAACCGTCGAGATTGAACCTTGGCAGGTGTCGGCGGAAGGTGGCAGGACGGTTTCCTCAAATGGGTGGCATTCCTGGACTCGCTCTTATCCGGCATCGTGGGCGTACTCCGCGCCCATGGCGACGAAGGCGGGAGAAAGCGGTCAGTCGGTCCTGTTGATGATCGCCATGCTGATGTGCGACTCCGCCATCCACATGCAGATCGCAGCCAGGAGTTCACGGTCGGGCCGAGACAACAGTCGGTCGGTCAGCGTGAGCGTGAAGTAACGCTGCGGCGCGAAGAACGGCGCCTTCGCCGACGCGAGCTCGCCGATGGTGAGCGCAAACCCCTTCGTCGACCACTTGCTGCCGCTGGCGAGAAACGACTCACCGGTCGGCAGCTCGATCGCGTGTTCCCCCCGGCCAGGCGACCGAAGCGTCGCCACCTCACGATTCGCTGCGTCGAACACGGGCACGTGTTTTCCCCTCGCATCCGACACCTGCGAGCCGATGCGCCATCGTCCGTTCGCGCTGGTTGCGACGAAGTCGCCGGTGCCTTCACGGCCGCCTTCGAGCACCGTCGCGCCCGCCTTGTCCTGGGCACTCAAATGACCCTTGCGTTCGCGAACCTTCAACGGCGAGGACACAGGCTCCATGGCTGATCAGTGTGGGCCCATTCGGCCGCCGTCGCTAGGCGTGGCGCTGCACCCGGCACACTAAAACTAAAGGGAGGTGTCCCGGCGCGACCGCCTCCGAACAGCGCTCGACGGCTCATGGTCGCGCGCTATACGTAGCCGGGCGCGGACTGCGCTTAGGAGTCGGCGACGTCGCTCCGTACAGCTTCCGCGTTTTCGGAAGCGAAACTCGACGCCTCGTAACGTGCATAGCCGCGCATCGGCTCCTCCGGATCTGCCGCGCATCGGCTCCTCCGGCTGCCGCGTCACTCGCGCTCCTGCCGATGTGTGTGCCTCCTGCGGCAGGGCATGTGGCGGATTCGCCGATGCGTTGTCAACGTCGTGTGGAGTCTGCGATCAGGCGAGCAGCGATGATGGTCGAGTTCGGAGGACGGCTTCAGCGTCCTCACACAGTGACTGAAGGACCTCGGCAGCGGGACGGATCGCATCGATGCTTTGAGCCGATTGTCCGACGGCCCTGGCGTTCAGCCCGGAGGTGCTCGAACCTGTGCTCGCCCTCCTCGCGGCGTTGGCCGCGAGGCGTCGCGGCCAAGACGCGGTGCTGCGCACGCTGAGCCGGCACGAGCGCTCTGCAGGCTCCATCTCGGCATTCTGAGCGCCGCCTGCCAGAAACAGACCTAGACTTTCAAACGTCCTGCCGCGCGGAACGTGACGACGCGGGCCGTCACGGCAGAGTCACGAACCCCTTTAAGAATAGGCAATTGCGGCCTGGAGTGGCACCACCTGACACCTTCCGATACACCCGAATTCGGGTTATGTGTCCCCTGCTCTAACCAGCTGAGCTACCGCCCCGATAGTTCGCGGTCTGGGCACGATACCGACTGGCGCTGGCACCACCGCCGTGGTCGGCGCGGCTCTGCTCGAGGGGAGCGCAGACCGGGACCGGAACAGGGCTGAGTCACAGACTGACGGCGCTGTCGCTGGCCGGCCTGTCCTTGTTCGCGGCCCGGTAAGCGCGCGGGCTCAGCCCGAACTCGCGGCGGAAGGCGCGCGAAAAATACTCGGCCGAGACGAACCCACATTGCTGCGCCACCCGCTCGACGTGCGGCTGAACCGTTCGCGACGAGAGCAGTTCGGCAGCGCGCTCGAGGCGGCGGCTGCGGATCCGCGCGGCCGGACTGTCGGTGCCGTTGAAGGCGCGATAGAGCTGACGCAGGGAGATGTTCAACTGCGCTGCGATGGTGGCCGGAGTCAGCATCGGATCAGCAGCCTGCTCGTAGATGATCGCGTCGGTCCGGGCCCGCACTGACGCAATCTGCTCGAGCTCTGCCGTCGGCTTACGGACAGCGGTGCGCAGCAGGAGACCCGTGAGCGAGGCGAGGTAGCGGTCCACCCCGACCAGGCTGGCCGAGCTGTTGAGTTCGTCGCCGCCTACGAGCAGCAGACTGACCGCTGAGCGCAGCAGCTGGCTCTGGAACGGAGTGAGCTCGAAGGTGCGGTCGAACATGGCGGCGAGGGTGCCCGGCTCGATGCCGATCGCCGCCTGCGGCACATTGAGGGTGTACAGATGAGCATTGGCCACGAATTGCTCGACGACCTCCTCCGCAGGCTCGATGATCCGCAGCGCGCCCTGCAGGGAAGATCCGAGAGGGTCGAACACCGAGCCCGGGCAGTCGCTGCGGGCCAGCAGATGGACATAGCCATCGCTCTGCTGGTGAGCCGGCGCGCGGGGCGGCCGGTACAGCTCCGCGCCGCTCACGGTCGAGGCCGACCAGATACAGCGGGTCCCGCGTAGCCGGGCGCCCTTGAAGAAGTACGGGGCGCGGGATTGAGCGAGGGGCGTGATCTGCAAGCCGAGCGGCCCAGTTCTCTTCCGACCGAGATTGCCGTCGGAGTCCTCGACGGACACGTCAAGCCACGCGACACCACCCGGCGGTGGCAGCTCGAAGCGCACCGCACTGTCGGACACGAGCACCTCCGTGCCGCGCCGAATCGTCCCACCGTTCGTCGTCGTGCCCAGACGGATCGGCGCGTACTTCTGGCACGCTAAGACGCGTCGGCACGGCACGCAAGTCTTGCTTCGGACAATCCGGGCCCATCACGCAAGCCACACGCGCAGTCCGACGCGGGTGACCGGATCTGCGTGGCCTGTCCCCGAGAGACTGTGGGAGGACGTCGAGGTGCTGGCGCACGAAGGTGTAACCGAATCCCTCCGGCCGGACATCTCATGGTTGTGAAACGGGACCGAGACGCCGAGGAGTCCAAGCGGCACACTCGCCTGGAGGAACTGTTCACCCGCCACTACGGCGAGCTGAGCCGCTTCGCATCCCGGCGGGTCGGTCCCGACGCGGCGCCTGACATCGTCTCCAACACCTTCCTGATCGCCTGGCGCCGACTCGACGAGGTCCCCACCGAGACGTCCCGGGCCTGGCTGTTCCGCACGGCGCGGCACGTGATCGCCAATGAGGTGCGAGGACGACGGCGCCGCGAGCTTCTGGGGGCGCGACTTGGTCTGGACGCCGAACCGATCGAACGGGACCCATCAGCCGCGGTCACTGAGCGACTGCGAATACGCGCTGTCCTCGACAGGCTCTCGCCGCAGGACCAGGAAGTGCTGCGTTTGGTGGAATGGGATCGGCTCACCATCGCCGAGGGCGCCCAGGTGATGGGTTGTACGCGCGCCGCGTTCAAGGTTC
The DNA here is from genome assembly GCA_003243915.1 of Pseudonocardiales bacterium. GTDB lineage: Bacteria > Actinomycetota > Actinomycetes > Mycobacteriales > Jatrophihabitantaceae > QHCC01. Next base: position 44,042 of record QHCC01000001.1, read on the forward strand.
GCCTGCTCCGCGCGCGTCGCCGATGCGCGGCAGCCTTGCTGGCTGAACAACCCTCGCAGGCCACGGTCGCGACCGTGCCGGGAGTCGCCGTCCGAGCACTCACACCCACTCATTCCGAAGGGCATGTGACCCACCAATGACCGCCGAGACAGAACGCGTACTCACCGCACTGAGACTGGCCGACCCCGCAGCACACGACACCTCGAGCGCGGCTGACCCACCCGCCCGGGCCATGTTGACCCGCATCCTCGCCGACGACGGAGCAGCCGATGCCGCCAGTCCATCCCGGATCACGCCCCGCCGGCTGGCACTAGCCGGCGCCATGACTGCGGTAGTCGCTGCGGTGGCGCTTGCCGGGACGGTGACGACCCCGTGGAGCCACGGTCAGAAAGCCGCTTCAGCCTGGGCGATCCAGGCTCAGCCGGGCGGAGCGATCGATGTGACGATCACCTTCGCCGAGCTGCGCGATCCCACCGCGTTGAACCGCGCATTGCAGCAGCAGGACGCCCGCACGGTCGTGATGCAACGATCGGCGCCCGGTGCGTGCACTACGCCGGTGCCCGGGGACCCAGCACATCAGCCCGTTCTACGGGTGAGCGGCGGGCAAGACCTATACCAGGCGATGCGCGAGCAATGGCCCTGGCTGACCCTAGCCAGAGGATCGGATGCTGACCCCGGGGTGTCGCTGTACACCATCCATCCCGCCCTGATTCCGGCCGGCGACCAGATCCTGATCATGTACTCCTGGGAATCGACCCAGGCCAGCGACGGGACACCGGGCGGCGCCGCCCTGTCTACCACCTGGATGTTGGTGCCGAGCCTGCCGCCGTGTGTCCCGGCCACCCAGGACCAGGTGCACGACGCCAACGGCATCCGGGTTCACTGAGGCACCGCACCGCGATGTCGCTCGGCCGGAGCCCCTCAGGGCTCCGGCCGTCCGCTACCCCGGTGAATCATCCGGCTGCGCGCCGCATAGCTGATCCCGGCGACGAACAGGACCGCTGCCCAGCCGGGCACGGCTCGCAATCGGCGACCCACGCGGGCGGTGCGGTCCGTCAGGGGACGGGTGACTTTCACACGCTCGATTGTGCTATCCGCACACAGCTCAGCACCTGGTGGTCCGTCGATCGGCGACCGCGTCGATCCCCAGTGCCAGTGTGAGGACGCTCACGAGCGCCACGCAGACGCCACCAAGGGTGTCGGTCGCATAGTGGTAGCCCCCAGCGACGAGGGCGGCGCTCACACCGGCGATCAAGCCGAGGGCCGCGAGGGACACCGCTACCTGGATCGACCACGGCAGCCGACGAGGCCGCAGGTCCCAGGCGAGGACCACGACGACGAACGCGACAGCGCCGAATCCCGTCGTGTGACCACTGGGAAACGACTGCCCGACGCCCGCGCGATCCACCAGCGGCTTGAGGATCCATTCAGTGACCGTCCCCGCCACCACCGGAGCAACAGCGGCGAGTACCGCTGCCCGTGGGCGTCCCAGCAGCACCAGCGCGATCACCAGCAGCAGCGTGGCGACAACGATCGACACCGGGCCGCCGAGCTCGGTCAGGCGGTGAACAGGCTCCGGGTGCCGGCCCAGGTGCGCGACCAGCCAGCCGCCGACCGCACGATCCAGCCGCCCGCCCCACGAATCCGATGCATAGTCGACGCCGAGCAGGATGGCCAAGGCGGTGGCAGCCACGATCAGCACTGCGACAACGGGATGCAGGCGCCGCGACAATAGCCGCCGCTCGGACGCCCTCGTCTCCATCCTCTCGCCAAGCACCCGCTGAGCATGCCAGCAACCAGCAAGTGGTCGACTCGGTGCCCAGCGGCGCGTGAACTGGTTGTTAGCAGGAGCAGCGGAGTGGGTATCTGTCCGACGGCCGCATCTGCGGCGAACCTATTGGAGGAACTGCGATGATCGTCTTAGGTGTGGTCTTGCTCGTCATCGGTTTCATAGCCAAGATCGCGATCGTCTGGACGCTGGGCATCATTGCCATCGTCGTCGGCGCTGTGTTGGCGATTGCCGGATCGACCGGGCGCGCGATCGGCGGCCGCAAACACTACTGGTGACCGAGCGCATCCCGCGTCACCCTGAGCTCCCGGACTGGCGCGCCACGCTGCGCGCCAGTCGGGTCGGCGCTAGCGGGTGTCGGTGCTCAGCGACCGGTACGCGGTGACGATCAGCCGGACACACGCGCCCCTTCTCGCATCGATTGGCTAGTGCCCCGCGTGGGTAGGCGGCTTCTGATTCTTGGCACCGAGTGTGCGCGCCGCAGCCACTCCCGCGGCGATGGCGACGCCAACTGCGAGCAGCCCGGCGCCGCGGCGACGCTTGGGTGGATCGAGCTGAGCCGCCCGCTTCTCGGCCTGTTCAGCAGCGATGGCGGCGGCCTTGCGGAGTTGGCGCGCGGATTGTCGACGGGCGCTGTGGACGGTGCTCTGCGCCGTGGATCGCGCGGACCTGGTCTGCTTGCGGGCCTTCTTGCGGGCCTTCTTGCGCGCCCGACGGCTGCGCTCCGCAACGATGTCGAACGCAGACGTGACGGCGCTGCCGACGCTCCCGCCTGCGGCCGCGGCGTGCTCGCGAACCGTCTCCACCGCGGAGCCGGCGAGATCGCGCGCCTCGCTCGCGCTGGGCAGTGCTGCCTGAACCTTGCTCTTGCGGCCCATCGTCGTCCTCTCGTTGCGACTCGGTTCGCTGACTGTCAGCCTGAACCGTCAGATGATCAGTATCGCGATCGCCACAAACTGTGCGCACGCCGCTGCGCTGACGAATGCGTGGAACACCTCATGGACCCGAACACGGTCGGCACCGGGTCGGGTCGGCGCCGGTGGTAGAGCACGGCACCGATATGTACAGCAAGCCCCCAGCCAGGATCAGTACGAACGCGGCAACACCGGCGCGCACCCACGGACGGCAGCGCCGCACTTCCCACGCAGCCTAGCCCGATGAACGTCGCGCCCACGAGCACTTCGGGCGCATTCATCCACACCAGTTGAGTTAGCATCGCGATGACGGGTCAGCGCCCACATGACGGTAACCAATGCGACGCCCACGGGCCGGCTTGACGTACGCCAGATCGCGCTGGAAGTCGTAGCTGAGCCCAGGCGCGGACATCACGCTGCTCATGCAGTACCCGCGTCGGACCCGATCACCTTCGCGGCCAGCTGACGCAGGGCGCGCGCCACCTGGATCTTCACCGTCGATTCCGCTACGCCCAGCCGGACGGCGGCCTGCGCCTGGGTCAGGTGCTGTTGATAAATCAGCCTCAGGGCGCTGCCGCCGATGCCTTCGACCGCGTGCAGCGCGCTGAACACCTGCGCGGCCCACCGGGTGCTGCCGTCGTCCGCCCTGCCCGGCGGGTCGTCATCGTGGTCCCCGGCTACCGGCGTCTCGTCCATGGCGATCCTCATCCAGACCACCGAGTTGCCCGGCGTCGAGCGGACGCCCATCCGAGCGCCCCCGTCGGCTCGGCTCCGAGCCGGCTGTCGATCCAATGGCGCCAATGTACCCGTTACACCGTGGGAGTTATCGCCTCTGCGGATCAAATTTTGCGGGCTGTGCAGGCAAGAAATCGCTCGAAGTGCGCAGCCACGAGTAGGATGGGTGACCTGAGCCAGTGATTCGGGTCCCGACCCGCCTCCCGCCTTGGACGCCGACGACGGCCGATCTGCCGCCGCCGGACCGGCACCAATCAACATGCGCGATCGGGACGCCATCGGAGCATTCCTCGTGGATCTCTCCGCACCATTGGCAGCCGACCTGCACCTGCTGTCCGCCGCCGTGCGAGACTCCGGCGGCGACCTGGAAACCCGGCTGCAGGCCTTGGTCGCCGATCTGCGCGGGGCCGTCACCTCCTACTTCGGCCTGACGATGACAATCGGGGTCGACGGCCACGAGATCTGCTTCACGCTCAGCGAGCACCATGCGAAGGCCGCCACCTCGCTGTGCATTCCGCTGTCGGCGGTGACGGCTGGCGATTCCAGTGGTGTATTGGTCCTGTACGCCGAGGTTCCGGGCGCGTTCGTCGACCTCGCCGCCGACCTGGCCTGGGTCCTCAAGCTCGACCCCGCTGCGCTTGTACTCGACCAGCACCTCGTCGTGCCCACCTCGTCGGGCGGGCTGGTCGGACTGCGCGAGCACGCCACCATCAACCGGGCAATCGGTGCCCTCCTCGAGCGCGGGCACACGCCGGAGTCGGCGCGTGCCGAAGTGCACCGTCATGCCGATCTCGACAGCGGTGACGTCCCGGCCGCTGCCCAGCGCATCCTGGACGGCGTGCGCAGGAAACCGATGCCGGAGCACGGCTGAGCTGACCTGCGGCAGGCCAGGAGTCAGCTCGTGTGCCGCGCCCGGGCCCGTCGAACGGCTTCGTCGACGACCCGCTGAGCCACGTCGCGCAGCTTGACGTTGTCGGCCTGGCTCCGATCCCGCAAGCGGTCGAACGCCTCCTCCGACGAGCTGCCCGTCCGGCTCATCAGAATGCCCAGCGCTTGATCGATGACAGCCCGGCTGGTGAGGGCTGCCTGCAACTGGCTCGCGAGACGCTTCGTCTGGGCGAGTATCTGCGCGTTCTGCACGGCGATCGCGGCCGGTATGGCGAACAGTTCACCGATCCGAGCGGCGTGATCGTCGAAGGCCTCCAGCGGGTGCGCGTAGACGTTCATCGCGCCGACCACTCCACCTGGGGTTACCAGCGGTAGGGACAGCACGCTGTGGACTCCGAGCTGCTTCACCCGGGGACCGAACTTAGGCCACTGGACATCATCGCCGAGGGCACCCGAGCGCACGGTCCGTCCCTCGTGAGCCGCCGTGATACAGGGGCCCTCCCCAATGGTGTACTGGATCGCGTCGACGTCCGCGACGAACTCCGCGCTGGCCACGATCGTGTCCCCGTGACCCTTTTCCAGCAGGGTCAGGCCAGCGCCGTCCGCACCAGGAATCGCCGCTACGGCGAACTCCGCGACGCGGGTCAGCACATCCGTGAGGTCGAGTTCTCCGGTCGCGAGTGTCGACAGCGCGGCCAGACTCTCGCGCAGGTCGTCCTCGTCGTCGGTGTTCGTGTCTGCTCGCGGCGGCGTGTCCGGCAGTGTGGAAACGCTGTCGCGTCCGGAAGCTCGTGCTCGTGGGGTACTGCCGCTCCCGTCGCCGTCGGGATCAAACGTCGTCATCGCAACTCCACTCCCCGGAGCGGCCCGATCCGCTCAGTATGACGGTACCCCCGTTGCCCGCGCCGAGTGAGGTCAGCCGCCGTTTTCCGATGCCGGCCGGGATCAGCCGGTATTGTGGCATACCCGACAGAACGACCCCCGCGGCCGGCGACGGACCGGTTCGACAGCACGGCGGGACCGACTCGCTGCCGTCCGCGAGAGCGTCCCGCGGCTAGCACCACCCCGGCCGCCAGCGCAGTGCCGGACGCCCGAGCGAGCAGCCTGCCGACCGGTGAGAGATCGTGCCGCCCGGACCTGCGCCCGGTGTGCAGCAGGATGACCCACGGCGGGAGCGTGGCCGCCCAGCGCGATTGGATCGGGTTGGTGACCCTCTTGTTGAAACGGGCAAGTGACCGCGGCAGGTGCATGGTCCATCGTCCCCCGTCCGGGCGCCGCGACCGTTCGGTCGCTGCGCATCCGCCCACTGGACTCGACGAACGACCGAGTGCCATGCTCTCGATCTCGTCGACGTAAGGGTAATCCCGTGGTGCACAGCGTGCGTGGGCCGATCCGTTCCGACCAGCTGGGCACCGTGCTGATGCACGAGCACGTGTTCGTCCTCAGCGAGGAGATCCGGGTGAACTATCCGGAGTACTGGGACGAGGACACCCGTGTCGCGGATGCGGTCGCCAAACTCACCGCGCTGACGTCACGCGGCGTGGACACCATCGTCGACCCGACCGTCATCGGCCTGGGCCGCGATATCCCGCGGATCCAACGGGTCAACTCGCAGGTCGACATCAACATCATCCCGGCGACCGGTCTGTACACCTACAACGACATTCCGTTCTTCCTGCAGTACGTCGGCCCGGACACGCTCTTCGGCGGGGATGATCCGATGATCGAGATGTTCGTCCGCGACCTCACCGAAGGCATTGCCGACACCGGCGTCAAGGCGGGTTTCCTGAAGTGCGCCATCGACGCGCCGGGGCTCACTGCGGGTGTCGAACGGGTCATCCGCGCAGTGGCCGCCGCCCACACCCGAACCGGGGCACCAATCACGGTGCACACCAACCCGCACAACCAATCCGGGCTCGTCGTGCAGCGGATCTTCCTGGAAGCTGGGGTCGACCTGAGCCGGGTGGTGATCGGACACAGCGGCGACTCCACCGACCTCGACTACCTGTGTGCGCTCATGGCGGCCGGCTCCTTCATCGGGATGGACCGCTTCGGCCTGGACGTGCTGCTGCCCTTCGAGCAGCGGGTCGCGACAGTGGCCGAACTGTGCCGGCGCGGGCACGCCGAACAGATGGTGCTCGCCCAAGACGCGTCGTGTTACATCGACTGGTTCCCGCCCGCGGCCAAGCAGGCCGCCGTGCCCAACTGGCACTTCACCCACATCCACGACGACGTCCTCCCCGCGCTGCGCGAGCGGGGCGTGAGCGAGGAGCAGATCACCACGATGCTCGTAGACAACCCGCGGCGCTACTTCGCCGATGTCAGCTAGTCGATCGGGCCCTCATTTCCCCGAGTACCACCGGTTTCGGGGCGAGAGACCGACTACCACCGGGGAAAGCATCGCCGGCGGCTGACCTGTACTAGCTCACCGCGCGCAGTTCGGCCTTGAGGATCTTGCCGGTCGGACCCTTGGGCAGGCTGTCGACGAAGCGCACCTCCCGCGGATACTTGTACATGGCCAGGCGTTCCTTGCAGTATGCGATGACGTCCTCCGATGTGAGCGACTCGCCCGGCACCAGCGCCACGACCGCGACCACCTCTTCGCCGAGGGACTCGTGCGGCTTGCCGATGACGGCGGCCTCGGCGATCGCCGGATGCGCGTAGAGCACCTCCTCGATCTCGCGGGGGTAGACGTTGTAGCCGCCGCGGATCACGAGGTCCTTGCTGCGATCGACGATGAAGAAGAAGCCGTCGTCATCGACATATCCCAGGTCGCCGGTGTGGAACCAGCCGTTGCGGAAGGCGGCCGCCGTGTCATCCGGACGGCCGAGATAACCCTTCATCACGTTGTGTCCGCGGATGACGATCTCGCCGATGTTGTCGGCGCCGACGGGCAGCCTGCGGTCCTGGTCATCGACGACGCGCATCTCCACCCCCCAGATGGGCTGGCCGATCGAGAGCACCTTGCGTGCCTCGGCACTGCTGTTGAACGACGACGTGCTCGCAGTCTCCGACAGGCCGTAGCCCTCCAGCACGACAATGCCGAACTTGGCCTCGAAGGCGCGCAGCACGTCGCCGGGAAGGGAGGCTCCGCCCGAAATAGCGATCCGCAACCGCGCCAGGTCGCGGCCGTCGGTGCCCTCGGCCATCAATGCTTGCAGCATCGTGGGCACACCCAGAACGACGGTGACGCCGTCGGTCTCGATCACATCCAGCACGGGCTTGGCTTCGAAGCGCGCCACGGCCGACAGAGTGCTACCGAAGCGGACGCTTACGTTCAGCACCGACGAGAGCCCGAAGACATGGAAGAACGGGAGCACGGCGAGCACCGTGTCGTCGGCGCGCGCCCCGAACAGCTCGCCGGCGACCGTGCAGTTCATGTACAGCTGGAAGTGGGTCAGCTCGGCCCCCTTGGGCTTCCCTGTCGTTCCGCTGGTGTAGATGATCACTGCCGTGTCGTCGGCGTTCGTCGCCACGATGTCGCCGGTGACCCAATCCGGCGACGGGTCGGCGAGCAGCGCGGCGAACGGGCGGAAGCCGTCCGGGACTTCGCCGCCGGGCATGGGCACCACGACCAGCGGCACGTCACCCGCTGCCTTGGCCGCTTGGTCGAGGAACATCGGGGACGTGACCAGCAACCGGGCGTGCGAGTCGGCCAGATGGTAGGCGATCTCGGGGGCACGCAGCAGCGGGTTGAGCGGCAGCATCGTCATGCCCGCCTTCAGGGTGCCGAAGTATGCGACCAGGAACTCCGGAAAGTTGGGCAGCTGCACCGCGACGACATCTCCGGGCCCGAGACCGGCCCCGCTCAACCCGGCCGCGAACCGCCCCGATTCCGAGTCGAGCTCGGCGTAGGTCACGCTCGAACCGGCGAACCGCAGCACCGCCTTGTCCGGGTCGGCCTGTGCGGATTCGCGGAGAATCGTGGCCAGGTTGAAACTCATGTGCCCTCCGCCGGTCGCTGAATTTGCCCGGAGCGGATCGGTGTCCCTACCCTGGGTGAGACACATCTAAGTAGGTTTCAGCGCTCCGGCCAAGCTCGTGCGACGGGCGGCCGGTGAAAACACCCGCTGAGGTTCGAGTCTCACCGCCGAGCCCCATCGTGGCGCGAACACCAACGGCCCGCGACGTTCCACAGCGCAGACGTGCGGCAATCGAGAGGAACCCGTGACGAGGCACAGCACCGAACAGGTCCACGAACCGGCGCCATGGTCCTTCGCCGAGCCGTGGGGCGGCACCGGCCACGTCACCGACCTCGACGGCCCGGTGCACTGGGTCGACTTCGGCGGCCCCGCCGGCGGCACCCCCATCGTCCTCGTGCACGGGCTCGGTGGCTCGCATCTGAACTGGGTGCGGGTGGCATCAGCGCTGGCCGAGCGCGGCCGAGTCCTTGCCCTCGACCTGCCCGGATTCGGCCTGACGACGGCCGGTCGTAGGGCGGTTACCGTGCAGGCGAACGCGGTGCTGCTGGACCGGTTCGTCCGCGAGATCGCCGGCGCGCCTGCGGTGCTGATCGGCAACTCGATGGGCGGCATGGTGTCACTGATCGAAGCCGACGCCCACCCCGACTCCGTCGCGGGTCTGGTACTGATCGACCCGTCCCTGCCCGTCCCCCGGCAGCTTCCGGACATGCAGATCGCCTCGCAGTTCCTGATCTATGCAGTGCCCTACTTCGGCGAGCGCTACATGGCGTTCAGCCGGGGCAGGATGACCGATCGGCAGCTCGTGCACCGCGTCATCGACCTGTGCTTCGCCGATCCCTCGAAGGCCTCCGGCGAACTGGTCGACGCCGCTACCGCACTCGCCGGTCATCGGCGCACGATGCCGCCGCAGGAGGCACAGTTCCTGCAGGCGGCCCGCTCGCTGATGTTCGTGCTCGCCCGCCCCCAGCGCTACCAGGCGCTGATGCGGCGCATCGACCGGCCGGTGCTGCTCGTGCACGGCGATCGTGACCGGCTTGTTCCGGTGTCGGCGGCGCACGCAGCACTGGCCGCCAACCCGCGGTGGGAGGGTGCGATCCTGGCCGGCACGGGCCACACTCCTCAGCTCGAATCACCGCAGGCCGTCCTGGAGAAGGTCACCCCCTGGCTCGAGCGTCACCGGCTGGTGCTGCCACCCTCGGGACCGGACAGCTGAGGAGCGCGCCGACCGGGCTGGCTAGCTCGTCCCTGATGGCCGAGAAGCCGCGCCAGGTCGCCGCCGACTGACCCTCGCCGGCGCCGGCCCGGTCGCTCAGCCGCGCCGGGCAGGGTGGGCACACGCCCGGTCGATGACGCGACTGAAGCCGCCCGCTGACCGGGCAGGACTCCGCGGGCTTACCTGAGCCCATGGCGCGCCGGTTTGGCCACTCGACAGGAAGGGAACAACGCATGACGACGCCGCGTGATCCCGCAGAGCCTGGAGGGGCCATCTCCGACAACAGTGCAGCCCACGGACCCGCCACCGAGGCGATACCCGGTCAGGCCACAGGATGGCTGCTCGGTGGGCGCTATCGGGTCATCGACCGCATCGGTGTGGGCGGCATGGCCGAGGTGTTCCGCGCTCACGACGAACTGCTCGCGCGTGATGTGGCGGCGAAGGTCTTCCGCACGCTGCCCGCCACTCCCGACACGGCCAGCGGCGCCGAGCGTCAAGAGATCGAACTACACGCCCTCGCCCGTCTCAACCACCCGAACCTGATCACGCTCTTCGACGGCTCCATCAGCGGTAGCGACGGCCCTGCGTTCCTCGTCATGGAACTGATCAACGGTCCCAGCCTGTCCGCGCGCATCGCCGACGCCCCGTTGAGCGAGCCCGAGGCGCGCGAGGTCGGGATCCAGATCGCGGACGCGCTGGCCTATGTCCACGCCGAGGGCATGGTGCATCGCGACGTGAAACCGGCGAACATCCTGCTCGGCACCGACCGCACCGCCGGCGAAAGAACGGTGCGAGCGCGATTGTCGGACTTCGGCATCGTGCGCCTGCTGGGCAGCGAACGGCTGACCAGTGTCGACTTCACGCTGGGCACCGCGTCCTACCTTGCGCCGGAGCAGGCCCGCGGCTCGGACGTCGGGCCGGTCGCCGACGTGTACTCGCTAGGTCTTGTGCTCATCGAGGCGCTCACCGGTGTTCGTTCCTTCGACGGACCGGCCTTGGAGGCCGTCATGGCGCGGCTGTCGCGCGGGCCGGAGGTACCGGCAGACCTCCCGCCGCCGTGGCCGGAGCTGCTGGCGGCGATGACGGGCAGTGACCCCGAGGCCCGTCCTACTGCCACGCAGGTAGCCGAGACACTGCGGGACAGCCGGATCCGGACCGCGCCGCTCCCGGCGGCAGCCAGCACCCTGCCGGCAGCAGCCGCCGCGGGTGTGCTGGCCGCAGCGGCTGGGCTGGGTGGGGCAGCTGGTGTCGCGGGAGCAGCTGGCGTGACAGGAGCAGCTGGTCTGGCACAAACGGCCGGTCCGGCCGGTCCGGCCGGTCCCGCAGGAGCGGGCGGTGCGGGACTGCCCGCTGCCGCAGATGCCGAGACGGTCGGTCTCGCGGCGGTCGGTACTGGCGGCCCGACTCCCCCGGCCGTAGCGGACCCGGGGCAAGCCGTCCAGCGGCCCCGACGACGGTGGGGAACTGGCTGGCTGCTCGCCGCGCTGGGGCTGGTGGCCGTGCTCGCGGTCGGAGCCCTGCTGCTGTTGCGCCCCTCGAACTCCAACTCACCGGCAGACCAAGGGCCTGGCGGTACCGGGCACGCGACCCGCTCTGTGTCGGGCGTCTCCGGCAACGCCTCGGCTTCGACAGGCGGCTCGGCTACCCGCTCGAGCGGCGCCCCCACGAGCAGCTCCGCACGCAGCGGCAGTTCGGCGCCCGGCAGCGGCGGGCGCAGCAGTTCGGCACCCGGCAGCAGCCCGCCGCCCAGCAGCGGCGCCACGTCCAGCGCGAACACCAGCACCGGCGCCAGTACGGGCTCGACCAGTCCGACGGCTACTACCAGCACACCTCAGGGCGGGGTCGCGGATCCGTCGCCGTCGCCGTCGCCGTCGCCGTCGACCTCGACGAGTCCGATCGGGTAACGGCGCTCAGGGCCCAGCTCGATCCAGTCCGCGTTCTGCCTGGCGGTGCCGGACTCTGGCCTGGCGGGTATGCAGCCGCACCTCGTCCAGGTTCCGGCGGGCGTCGGACAGCTGTTCGATCAGGACAGCTACCCTCTCGTTCTGGTCCCGCTCGGCGGCCACCGCCGACTGCAGCTCAACGCTCGCGTCCGCGAGCACCGCCTCGGCCTGCGACACGCGCTCGCGGCGCCGGTGCTCGGCGGTGGGGTTCGCCGAGACCGCACCCTTCTTCGCCGCCGACTTGCCAACGGAAGGCGTTGGCGCAGCACGTTTCGCGGGTTTCGACGTCCCGGCTGGCCGGCGCGCCGCCTGCTGTTCAGGCACCGCGGCCAAGGTCGGCCCCGACTCGCCGAATCCGCTCCATTGCGCCGAACGCAGGAGCGTCCCGGTGTGCAGCTGCGCGGCCACGTCCGGATCAGCCAGCGCCGCTTCGAGTGTCGATGCGACCTCGTGTCGCAGTGATGCCGGCGGCTCGACCTGCTGGCCGAGGTCGAACGCCTGCCGAGTGGCGGCATCGATCAGGTCGCGTCGCTTGAGTGTCAGCTGCCGCAACAGCGGGCCGTCCAGCGAATGCTGCGCGTCGCGCAGCTGCCCCGCCAGTTCACCCAGGCCGGCCGCAACGCCGGGCTCGGACCGCACGAGCCGGTTGATGATCCAGGCCGCAGTCGTGGGGCGGCGCAATCCGGCGATGGCGCGGGCGGCCGCGGCGTCGCCGTCGTGACGGGCTCGCCGCGCCAGGGCGCCCCGCCGTTGGGTGAATTCCTGCGGGTCGAGCGAATAGAGCTGCTCGATCGCTGCGCTCAGCGCGTCCTCGCTCGGCATCGTCCCATCGTGCCCGACGGCCCGCGTCCGGTCAGCCGGTGAGTCACTCAGGGCGCACGTCGCGCGGTGCCTTGTCCGGTCGCAGTCCGCGCCACGCGGGATGGCGCAGCAGGCCGTCGGTCGTCCATTCGGTGAACGCGACCTCGCCGACCACGTTCGGCGTCACCCACCGTGCATCGCGGCGAACCGCGGTGGGCAGGGCAGTGGTGAAGGGTGCCGACTTGCGCTCCAGGCGGCCCAGCCGCGAACCGAGGTCGGCCAGCAACGCGTCGGTGAACCCCGTGCCGACCTGCCCGACGTATCGCAGCCGCCCGTCCTCGGGAATTCCCAGCATGAGCGAACCGATCTTGCCCGCGCGGCGGCCGTTGCCCGGCCGCCAGCCGCCGATGACGACCTCCTGGGTGCGGACGTGCTTGACCTTGCGCCATGCATGCGCCCGCTTACCCGGCTCGTAGCGTGAGTCGCGACGCTTTGCCAGCACTCCCTCCATGCCTTCGGCCCGACTGGCGGTGAGCACGTCGGCGGCCGGCGCTGAGAAGGCCGGCGAGAGCTGCCACGCCTCGCCGGCGAGGCCGAGCCCGTCCAACTGCTCTCGGCGCGCGTCGTAGGTCTCGCGCAGCAGCGAGCGGCCGTCGAGATGGAGCAGATCGAAGATCACGTAGATGACGGGCACGCGTGCGGCCAGGCGACGGGCCGCGGCCGGATCAGCGACGTGCATGCGCTGCTGCAGGGTGCCGAAGCTGGGCCTGCCCTGCGCGTCGAAGGCGACGAGTTCGCCGTCGAGCACCACCTGAGTGGTGCCGAGCGCGAGCCCCAGCGCTCGCAGCTCTGGATAGCTGACCGTGATGTCGCGGTCGTTGCGTGACATGGCGCGCGCCCGGCCGCCGTCGACGTAGACGACCGCGCGGACGCCGTCCCACTTCATCTCGTATGCCCAGTCCTGCTCCTCCGCGGCGGACGGCAGCTCGCCGGGCACCGCGAGCATCGGTTTGATCAGCGTCGGCAGACGTTCCCACCCGGGCCGGGCAGCAGCGTCCATGCGGTGCATCATCCAGTTCTTCCCGGTCCTGAACAGCACGAAGCGCCCGTCGACACGGACCCCGTGCAGGACCACCTTCACTTCGCGCTCGGTCCATTTCTCCAGTTCGTAGCTGCCGTGGTCCCAGATCGTGACCACTCCGCCGCCGTACTCACCGGCCGGGATCGTGCCTTCGAAGCTTGCGTACTCGAGGGGATGGTCCTCGGTCTGTACCGCGAGATGGTTCACCTTGGGATCGGGTGGCAGGCCCTTGGGCACCGCCCAGGACACCAGCACACCGTCGCGTTCGAGCCGGAAGTCCCAATGCAGGGCGCTCGCATGATGCTCCTGCACCACGAACCGGTGGCCGGACCCGGACTTGCGCGGCCGGGTCGTGGCGGGCGGCACCGGCTCGGACGTCCGGGCCGGGTCGCGACGCCGCCGGTATTCCGACAGATCGCGTCCGGCCATGCTGTCATGGTGCCCGATCCTGGCGCCTGGGCCGCGATTCGGCCGGGCGATGCGGGCTAGCCTGATCTCGGCCACCGGTAGGTCGGCCGGACGCCCTGGGGTTGAGCGGAGACGCAGTGACGGCCATCGATCCGAGGGACCGCCCGATCGGGGAGCTGCTGCGCGCGAGCCAGACAGCCCCTCCGGACGCGCTGGTCCACACGTTGTCGATGGCGGTCGCAGGCTTGGGCGGCAGCGATGTCGTGCTGTACCTCGTCGACTACGCACACGTGGCATTGATGCCCCACCCGGACGAGCTCCCGCACGGCGAGCAGCCGCAGGTTGCCGCGGTCGACGGGTCGATGGCGGGTCGGTCCTTCGTGTCGGGCGAGCCCGTCGTGTCTGAGCGCGCAGACGGTTGGCACGTATGGGTTCCCGTCACCGAGCGGGTCAACCAGCTCGGGGTGCTGTCGATGACGCTGCCCGCGTGGAACGCGGACATCGAAGCGTTCTGCATCGAACTCGGCGTCGCGGCCGCGCACCTCGTGGTGACCAGTGCCGCCTACACCGACCTGCCACATCTGATGCGACGGCGCCACGACATGGACCTCGCGGCGGAGATGCAGTGGTCGTTGCTGCCGCCACTCTCGTTCGCCACCGATACCACCACCGTCGCCGGCCTGCTCGAACCCGCCTACGAGGTCGGCGGCGACTGCTTCGACTACGCCTTCAACTCCGAGGTCCTGGACCTGGCGGTCTTCGACGCAGTCGGGCACGGCCTGGCCAGTGCCGTGCTCGCGTCCCTGCTGATGGGCGCCTACCGGCACGGCAGGCGCAATGCCGAACACCTGCACCAGCTCGTGGACAGTATCGACGCCGCGGTACGCGACTGCGCCGGCCGGGCACCGTTCGCAACCGGGATCCTGGCGCGCCTCGACCTGCCTACCGGCCACCTGACCTGGATCACGTGTGGCCATCCGCAACCGATCATCGTGCGCAGAGGCAGCACCCTCGCCGACGTCGAGGTCCGGCCCGCGCTGCCGGTCGGGCTGGGGGCCCTCGCCGACGTGGTCGGCGAGATCGTCGAGACCGATCTCGAGCCCGGCGACGGCGTGCTGCTCTACACCGACGGCGTGGTCGAAGCTCGCAGCGCCGACGGCGAGGCGTTCGGTGAGGATCGGCTGCGCGACCTACTGGCTCGTGAGCACCTGGCCGGCGGTCCGCCGCCGGAGGTGGTGCGCCGACTGGTTCGCTCCGCCCTGAGCCACACGGACGGCGGCCTTCGTGATGACGCCAGCATGCTCTACATCCGCTGGGACGGCTGAGTCACCGCTCCGGACGCCTGCCGTCAGGCCTGTTCGCGTTCGCACCACCAGGTCGAGCGCCCGCCCACTGTGCCGTGCCGCATCGCGGCGCCGCACCGCGGGCATGCTCCGCCCGGATGCCGCGCCGCAATTACTCGACCCACGTGAGATCCGCCGCCGGCCAGCGAGCGGTGCAATGCCCTGCGCATCGCCCGGTGCAGTGCCGCCACCTCGACGGCGTCGAGGCCATCAACGCGTTTCGCCGGCGGGATCTTGCTCTGCCACAGCGCCTCGTCTGCCAGGAGGTTGCCGATACCCGCCAGCGCCGCCTGGTCGAGCAGGCGTGCCTTGACCGGCGCACTGCCTCGCGACAACAGTTCTCGAAACTCGCGGAGACCGACGTCGAGGGCATCGGGGCCGAGTGAGCCGATGTCGGGGTCCAGCCGGACACGTCCGAATCGCCGCTTGTCGACGAGCCGCAGGGACACGCCTCGGGCGAAGTGGACGGTGAAGCGATCCCACCGATGCTGATGGCCTCCGGCCAGCCCGTGCGTCGAGTCACCTCCCGGCACGACGGCGCCGCAGCGGTCGGTCGCCACGATCCGACCGCCCATGCCCAGATGGAACCCGAGATGCGGGCCCGGCGAGCGACGCCCGCGCAACGGCGACGTCTGGCACCAGATGAGCTTCCCGCGGCGGTGCGCCCGTTCGATGCGGCGGCCGATCAGGGCGGCCTCGAACTCCGCGGCGTTGTGCGGTCGGCACACGTAGCTGTCGACGTCCTCGATCGCCGCGACGCGCTGGCCGAGTACCCACTCCGCGATCACGACGCGAGCAGACTCGACTTCCGGAAGTTCAGGCACGGCGTCGATTCTGCTCGTCGTGCCCAAGCCCCCGGCACAGTGCTGGGGCCGCAGCGTGACCGCTTGCTACGTATACGCGTAATGATCCAGGGGGACGTCGACCGCGACGCCGTATGACGTGATCACATGCACGCCGACAATTCCGGCCACGTGAGACGGCGAGGTGACGTAGAGCAGCGACGAGGACACCACCTGGACGGCCTTGCCCGGCACGCTCCCGAAGTTCACGGCGCTCACCTGCCGGAAGTTGCTGCCGAAAACTGCGACCCGCATGCCCCCGACGGTAGGCCCGCCCTTCGGGCTGATCGTTCGGACCACCGGTCGCGCCACATAGGTGAAGTAGTCGGCAACACTGACCGGCGACACGCCTTGGGTGGTCACGACCTGGACGTTGATCGTGCCCTGGGTGTGTGCCGTCGTGGTGACGTAGAGCTGCGTGTCGGAGAAGACGTGGATCGACGTTCCCGGAGCACCGGCGAAGCGCACGCCCGTGACGTGCGAGAACCCGCTACCGGTGATCAGCACCCGGGTGCCACCGGAGGTCTTGCCGGAGGACGGTGACACCGCCCTGACCGCCGGCGGGCGAACCCCGGTCCGCCCGAAGAGGTCGACGAAGGTGTAGCCGTGCGAGCGGTAGTAGCTGATGATGGCGGGCAGGGCGGCGACGGTCGCGGGGTTTCCACTCGGCTGGTTGTGCATGAGAATGACCGGATGTAGCTGGCTGACGCCGGCCTCGGCCCGCGACGCGATGCGGCTGACCCAGTACCCGTCGCCCGAACCGGCGGCTTTCCAGTCCTCGGTGTCCACCGACCAGTACCAGAACGCCATACCGCGTTGTTGCGCGAGGGCCACCGTCGTCGAGTTTTAGTTGCCGTAGGGCGGGCGGAACAGGCACGGGTAGCGGCCGGTGATGGCAGCTTGCTCGACGCGCTCGCGATCGATCTCGCTGGCTTGCCCGGCCGCGCCGAGGTTCGGCAGGCTCTGGTGATCCCAGGTGTGGTCGCCGAGGGCGTAGCCGCCGGCCTGCTCCGCTCGCACCGTCGCGGGGTCATGGGCCTCGTTCAGGCCGAGATTGAAGAACGTCGCGGGCACCCGGTAGGCGGCGAGGATGGCCAGTATTCGTCTGGTGTCGTGGCCGGGGCCGTCGTCGAAGGTGAGGGCAACCGTCCGCCCGGCGCCCGGCGCGGCGAACCTGACACCGGCGGATACCGGGGAACAGCCGGTGGCCGCCGAGGCGGACAGCCGCGAGAACAGCCCGGTCACCTGCATCGCCACGAGCGCCAGGGCGGCGACGATCACCCAAGGCAGCCGAGATCTCACAGACATCATCGAAGCTCCCGACTGTCGCACCGACACCGCGGGCGACCCGGCAGGAGACTACGGCACCGGCGCCGGTGCCGTGTGAGGCCGGTCGCCGCAGGTCAGGAGAACAACGGCGGTAAGGCGAACAGCATCGCGCTGGACCAGGTGACGTGGGTGAGCACCGGCGCCAGAATTCCTCCCGAGGCGCGCCGTTGCAGGCCGAGGACCGTGCCGAGCGTGGCCGCGGCGAAGGTCAGCACCGGGTTCGCCGTGGCCAGCGTCGTCAGGGTGTAGACCGCCGTCGAGATGGCGACAGGATGGCGCCGCCCGATTGCCGCGAAAAGCGCGCCTCGGAAGAAGACCTCCTCGGCGATCCCGTTGAGCACGGCGATGACCAGGATGAGGACGAACGATCCGCGGCGAGCGTGTTCCAGGACGTCTGCGGTGAGCGTGCGCAATGGACCGACCTCACGGATGACCAGTGCGCCGGCGACGAATACCGCCGCCGCGACCAGGCCGAGCAGGATCGGCGTGGCGACCGGCCGACGCAGCTCGGTGCGGGCCCGGATCCGGCCCAGGTGCAGCGGCCCGGATGCGGTGCCGCCCAGAATCCAGGTCGCCGCCAGCGCGGCGGTCAGCCAGTAGAACGCCTGGTCGCCGGCACGTGTGGACAGCGAGAAGCCGAGCAGCGTAGCTCCGACGACGAGGGTGACGAAGACGACCCCGCGGCGCCGGCGCAGCGCTTCGTCAGGCTCTGCGTGATCGCGCGGCACCTGGTCGATCAATGCGGCACCCAGAGCCCGCTGCGCCCACCCGGGCCATCGGGTCATCCGGGCGAACCCGCCGCCCGCCGGTCCGCCAGTGCGAGCCGCACGGCGTCCTGGTACCCCATCGGCTCCCCTGGCACGAGCGTGCGGATGGAGTCGTCGTGGACGACGACCTCGTTGGTCATCGAATCGACGAGGTTTCGCGCCGTCGGGACATCCACGTCGGTGACGAACGCGAGCCACAGCGAGGAGAGCTGCGGCGTCAGCAGCGGCAGGATCACGACGGGCAGCAGCCTCTTGTTCTGGATACGGGCCACGACCTTGAGCATGTCGACGTAGCTCACAACCTCCGGTCCACCGATCTCGTAGACAGCCCCCTGCGCTTCGGGCGCATCGAGCACACCCACGAGGTATCGGACGACATCGGGCAGCGCGATCGGCTGCGTCCGGGTGTTCACCCAGCGCGGGGCCAGCATCACGGGCAGATGGTCCACCAGCTGGCGGGTGATCTCCCAGGAGATGCCGCCATGCCCGATCACGACGGCTGCCCGCAGCACGGTCACCGGTGTTCCGCCCTCACCGAGCAGGCCCTCCACCTCACGCCTGGAGCGCAGATGAGCCGATAGCGTGCCGTCGTCGTCGCCCAGACCGCCCAGGTAGACGATGCGTCTGACGCCCTCCTCGGCCGCTGCCGTGCCGAAGCTGCGTGCGGCCTGGGCGTCCTTGTGCTCGAAGTCGTCGGAGCCCAGCGAGTGCACGAGGTAATAGGCGACCTCGACGTCGCGAAGCGCGGCGCGCAGGCTGACGGGATCCTGGACGTCGCCGCAGACCGGCTCACCCGCACCGTCGTAGTCCTCCGGTCGGCGCGTCATCGCGCGCACCCGGTGACCGTCCGCGACCAGAGCGGCGGCCAGCCGTGAGCCGACGAATCCGGACGCACCTGTGACCAGGACCTGCTTGAGCATGGAACTCCACTTCACCGACGGGACTTCGCTGTGAGTTCGTAGGCCCGGCGCGCGACGGATCCGTGCAAGCGGGCGAGGCTCGTCAGAGCCCGCCGTGGGTGTGGTGCCGTGAGCGTCAGGAGGGTTGCTCGACATGTTGCCATGGCAGCATGTCCCGCCACGTCGCAGCGTCGCTCGCCCACGCGGTCAGCACGGCCCGAACCGTGGCGGCATCGGAGTAGGCGCGGTAGTGGCGATCGGCGGATCCGTCGCGGAATTCGACGACGTATGTGCCGGCTTCGACTCGCAGCGCTTGCAGGTAGGTATGCCCGCTCACGTCGGCGCAGCGTTCGAGTATCAGGAATCTGCCCTCGCCGCCCTCACGGCCGACGTCGCCGAGCAGGGCGGCGATGCGGGCCGGTGCAGGATCATCCCACGTCGTTCCGTCGTCGGTGATCGCGCGTACCAGGGGCATACCGCCGATGTTCGCACCGATGTTCGCCATGCCGCTCACCCGGTGGGGTCGGTGCCGCTCGCGGCCGTCCAGGGATGCAGCCGCGGCCACCAGGCACGCACCGAGCGGCGGTAGCTCTCGTACTGGGCGCCGAATCGCTCGCGCAGGACCGGTTCCTCGTACCAGCGGACGAATGCTGCCATGCCCAGCCAGCTCACCAATGCGTAGAGCATCAAGCCACCCGAACGAAACACCAGCGCCTGCCCGAGCACGATCGCCTCCACCGCGACATACATCGGGTTGCGCACGAAGCGGTAGTCCCCGCCGACGACGAGGCGCTCAGTCGGAGCCACCGGCGCTGGCGTGCCGAGGCCCTCGTTGACGAACCGGCCGAAGGCGCGCAACAGCACCACCAGTCCGGCGAGCCCGACCGCCGCCCCGGCCACGGCTGGCAGAACAGACCAGGAGCGCAGCGTGGGTAGGTTCCAGCGGCTGATCCACCACGGCAGGACCCCGGCCACCACGCAGGGCGCAGCGAGGAAGAACAGCGCACTGCCGAGGGCCGCTCGCTGCTTACGCATGCCCTAGCCCCGCTCGCGGTCGGCGAATCGGCACCGGGTCTGGACCGCGGTCGGGCTCAGAACGTCGAACCATCCGGCGCCCGCGGGAAGGGCGGCGGCTGGGTCCGAGCCCGGGCCGCCGGGCAGAGCGTTGTCCTGCTCGGGCATGGCCAATAGTTACCTCGCGGGTTCTCCAAAGCCAAGGGACCGTGATCGCGACTGCGCGGCCGGGCTCGAATGAGCGGGCGCGTCACCGGCCGAGCGCAACCGTGGCGAGCGGCACGTCGCCGTCGTGCTGCACCTGCTCTGGACAAAGGCGCTCGAATGTCAATACATTGCCCTGGGTTCTAACACCAGACCATCGGGGGAAGCAAAGCCATGAGCAGACGGTCGAGATTGGTTCTGACGGCGGGTGCGCTGGGCGCGGCCCTGCTGGCTGCGGGTGCTGTCACCGGGGGAGCCGCTGCGGCGCCTGCCTCGGCGGCGAAGGCCCCCCGATGGGTCCTGCACGCCCAGAAGTACGGGGGCAGCATCTCCGGCGGAGTCCGGGCCACGCTTGATCCCCGTGTTGTCACCGCACAAGCCGCTGCACGGCGCTCGGCTGTTCGGGCCACTAGTATCGTCGCTGGTCCGAACGTGCAGATGAACGACGACTCCGCCCCACCGTTGCCGCAGAACGAGACCGCGGTGGCCTACAGCACCCGGAACGCGCTGGTGGCCGTGGCCGCCGCGAATGACTACGTCAGCGGCGGCGTCGTGGTCATGCGCACCACCGACGGCGGCGCGCACTGGGCGAGCACGCGGGTCGTTCCCGAGTTCCGCCCGACCGGGGACTTCTGCAACGGCGGGGATCCCGCGGTGGCCTACAGTCGCCGCGACCGGGCGTTCTACATGTCCCAGTTGTGCTTCTTCCGGGAGTTGGGGCACTCCGAGGTCCAGGTGTACGTGTCCAAGGACGACGGGAAGACCTGGACTCCCGGCCGGCAGGCCGCGCGCGCGGCGTCCACCTACGACTACGCCACCAAGACCGAGGACACCACCAACTTCAACGACAAGGAATACATCGCGGTCGACAACACGCCGACCAGCCCGCACTACGGCCGGCTGTACGTGACGTACACGAAGTTCCACGTACAGGCGGACGGCTTCAGTGACTACTGCCCGATCCAGCTCGCTTACAGCGACAATGTGCCGGCCACCAACCCGTTCCTGGCGACGTTCGTGCACACCGCGGTCAACCCGGACGCACCGGGCGGCGATGGGAAGGGCCCGTCGGCGAACCAGTTCAGCGTGCCGAGGGTCGAGAAGAACGGCGCCCTGGACATCTCCTACATCCAGGAGGACTGCAACACCTCCATCGACTTCCACCTGCTGTTCCAGAAGTCGACGGATGGCGGCAGCACCTTCCTGCCGACGCAGGTGACCGTCGAGAAGCCGGGTCAGTGGGCGGACAACCCGGACACCGGAGACAACCTTCCCCCCACCGCGTTCCGGGCCCCGGAGACCGAGTCTCTGGCGTATAGCCCCACCACCGGCACGCTCACCTACGTCGTTGCCAACAGCATCACCAAGCCCACTACCGGCACCGACATCTCCTACTGGCTGTCCCACGACGGCGGCCTGACGTGGTCGGATGCGCACACGCTGAGCAGCGCCACGCACATCGCGCCCGGGCCGGCCGCACGCAACGACCAGTTCATGCCATGGGTCGACGCCACTCCGTCCGGCAAGCTGTATGCGATCTGGTTCGACCGGCGCGCCGATCCGGCAAACCACGACATCAACACCTGGCAGGCCGAGTCCACGGACGACGGACAGCACTGGACGACCCACCGCATCAGCACGAAGTCCTGGAACCCGGATCGCGGCTTCTTCACCTCGGGAGCGTTCATCGGCGACTACAACGGTCTAGCCGCCAATGACTCGGCCGTGTACCCCGTGTGGACGGACGGCAGGAACTCCAGCATCGATCAAACCGGTATCGGCGAAACCGACATCTTCACCAACGTCGAAATCCAGTAACCGGGTCGAGCTGAGTTCAACTGCTCAACCGCTCAAGAGTCGGCCGCTGGGTCGGCGTCGCGTGCGAAACACTGATCAGCTCGGTTGCGTGACAGACAAGCCCACCGCTGCGGACGCGGCGGCCAGCTCGTTATCCTGGCCGCCGGCCTGCTGAAGCTGCCCTCACTGGCGGGTCCGCTGGCACGCACATCCACGGCCGGGTCCTGCTCGGTGCCGTCATCGCGGGCTCGCCTCATACGTCTCGGTCACGTGGCTGACCCGCTACTTCGAGACCCGCATCCTGACCCCGTTCGCGATCTACAGCCTCGTCGCCGGGGTCATCTGCATCATCCGCTTCGCCTGACCTTGGCCCCCGGCGACGGCCGGGCGAAGTTTCGGTGAATGTCGCGCGTGGAGGGGTACATCCGGGCTCGACAGGTCCCCGGGTGGGGGACACTCCGGATCATGGGCGTCCGCGCACCGATGCGGTACGGCGCCCGGCCTGGGGTGCTCGCCATCGCCCACCGCGGCGGGGCTGGTCTCGGGGCAGAGAACACGATGGACGCCTTCGCCCGCTCCTACGCCCTCGGGCTGCGCTACCTGGAGACCGATGTGCGCCAGAGCGCGGACGGCGAGCTGGTCGTATTCCACGACGCAAGACTCGATCGCGTCACCGACGGTCGCGGGCCGCTCAGTAAGGCCACCGCTGCCGACCTGCGGCGGTTGCTGGTCGATGGGGCGCACCCCATTCCGACGCTTGCCGACGTGCTTCAGAATTTTCCGGACGCATACTTCACCATCGATCTCAAGGACGAGTCGGCCGGCGAGACGCTGGCACGGGTGTTGATCGATACGGGTTCGGCTGACCGAGTCTGCGTCGCTGGTGCGTGGGACAAATCGTTGCGCAGACTCCGCGAGCTGGTCGGGCCCGATCTCAACACCGCGCTCGGGTGGCGCGACCTCGCCACCCTGGTCGCCTGCACGCACGCGCGGGTCAGAGTGCCGGGTCCGCGTTTCAGCGGCGGCTTCGCCCACGTGCCGCTGCGGATCGGGCGCCTACCCGTCTACGGCGACCGGCTCATCGCCCGCGCCCGCGAGATGGGAATCGCCACCATCGTCTGGACTGTCGACGACCCGGACCAGATGCAGCGACTGCTCGACAGCGGTGTGGACGGCATCATCACCGACCGCCCGGACCTGCTACGAGAGGTGCTCATCGCGCGCGACCAATGGACCCCGCCCCGACACGAACTCGAGGTCACCGCGGTCTGAATACGTTCGAGCTGACCCCGCGTGTCGGATGCGGCGACACCCGCCGACCTTCCCCGGCAAACGCTGTGAGGACTGGGACCTCGACGACCCCGCAGGCCAGAGCATCGCCGCCGTCCGGACGATCCGCGACGGGATCCAGGACCGCGTTGAAAGCTGGTCGCGGACGCGACGTGGGCGCCGAGTCGCGTTCTTGGCCGATGGGGCACGATCAGAGGCATGATCCGGTTACCGGGTTACGTCGCGCGCGAGCACGTCGTAACTGTCCCCCTTGACCACCGTGCACCTGATGGCGCCACGATTGACGTCTTCGCACGCGAGCTCGTCGATCCCGGCAAGCAAGACGATGACCTGCCGTGCCTGCTGTTCCTGCAGGGGGGTCCAGGCGGGAAGTCGCCTCGGCCGCTGGACCGGTCGGCCTGGATCGACGTCGCCTTGCGCACCCACCGGGTCGTGCTGCTCGACCAGCGCGGTACCGGGCGCAGCACGCCGATCACGGCGGCGATCGCCCGTGACCGCTCCGCAGCGCAAGTGGCGGACTACCTGAGCCTGTTCCGCGCCGATGCGATTGTCGCCGACGCCGAGGTTCTGCGCCGCACCGTCATCGGTGACCGACGGTGGGACACCCTCGGCCAGAGCTACGGCGGGTTCGTCACCCTCACCTACCTGTCCACGGCACCGCAGGGTCTCGATCATTGCTACGTCACCGGCGGAATCCCCGGCCTCACCGCAACCGCCGAGGACGTCTACGCCCGAACGTTCTCACGCGCCGCGAACCGCGCCCGCGAGTACTACACGCGATACCCACAGGACCGGGCTGCGATCGCGCGGCTCGTCGACCACCTCGGCGAGCACAAGGTTCTCCTGCCGGACGGTGATCTGCTGACCCCGCACCGGCTACGCACCCTCGGCGCGGTGTTCGGCATGAGCTACGGGTTCGAAACCATCCACTGGCTTCTCGACGACGCCTGGGTCGGCGATGAGTTACACCCCAGGTTCTTGTACGACGTGCAGACCGCGACCGGCTTCGTCGACAACGTTCTCTACCCGCTGCAGGAGTACACCTACGCCACCGACGCGGCGACCGGGTGGGCGGCCCAGCGCGAGTACGACCGGCGTCCGGAGTTCGCGGCGGACGCACGGCCGGTCCTGCTGACCGCGGAGATGATGTTCCCCTGGATGTTCCGCGAGATCCGCTCCTTGCGTCCGTTCGCGGCGGCGGCCGACCTGCTCGCCGCGAAGGACGACTGGCCACCGCTCTACGATCTGGACCGCCTGGCCCGCAACGAGGTCCCGCTGTGCGCGGCCGTCTACTACGACGACCTCTATGTCGACTCAGAGCTGCAGCTGCAGACCATCGAGTGGGTCGGTAACGGGCGTGCCTGGGTCACCAACGAGCACGAGCACGACGGACTGCGCAGCGCACCAGCCGTGCTGGAGCACCTGTTCGACATGGGAGCCGGGCGCCGCTGAGCTGGGCAACCACGCGACCGGCACGGTGGGGATCCACGCTAATCACTCATGATCACCGATCGGGTGATCTTGCCACGGAAATCTGCTCCTGTTTCGACGCGCCGCACGACGCTCGAGGCGCTCACTTGGCGACCGTCAAGGCGACGGTGTACGCATCTGGCCGCGGCAAACCGACCTGGCCCCAACCATTTCCGGCACCAAGATCAGAGGAACGGCGAATCCAGCACGCCGAGTCGCGGCACAGTCGGCGTGTGCTGAGCATCGCGCTTCCCAGTTGAGTCTTCGGAGACTTCGGTCGGTAGGTGCGCCGCCGGTAAGTCTTCGCGAGGGAACGCGGGACTTCAGAACGCGATCTCGGACGTCCGGGTCGCGACGTGTAGGTACAGAATCCAGGACGGTCTAACGGCCGGACGCCGCTTACCTGGACGAAACGTAGAACTGACGCCCTGGCAATGCCGGCGGTGCAGGCTCGCAGGCATGGACTGGGACGAGCTGCATCAGACGGGCAAGACCTGGCGTGTGCGGGTCCGACTGGCCGATCATCCGGGCCAGCTGGCGACTCTTGCCACCCAACTTTCAGTGCAGGGTTGCAACCTGCTCGGGGTCACCGTCCTGCCGGTAGCTGGCGATCCCAGCGATCCGGCGGGCAACGTCGTGGACGAGCTGGTGCTGCGCGCACCGGCGGCGCTGCGTCCCGACGAGCTGACCGCGCTGCTCGAAGCGCCGGGAGCTCGCTGTGTCGGCATCGCCCCGGCGTCGGTGGGCGACTTGGTGGACGCTCAGACCGCCGTGCTTCGGACGGCAGCCGGCCTGCTGTCCGGGATCGCCACTGCGGCCGATGCGCTGCGCCAGGTGCTGGACGCTGACTCGGTCGTGGTGGTCGGTTGCGAGCCGGGGGCCGACGGCGGGGAGCCCGGCTCGATTCGCCTGGGTGCGAACGGGCACCGGGCAACGATCAGGCTGCGCCCCGGCGAGCAGGTCGTGGCCGAGCGGGAGTGGGCACCGTTCACCGATGGCGAGCTGGCCAGAGTGCCGGCGCTGCTCGTCCTGCTGAGCTTTGTCGTACCCCGCGCGGTCGCGGCGGTGCGCGACGAGCCGATAGCGGCTGAGCTGAGCACGCCGGCGCCCACGCGACCGGCCCGTCCACGCCGCCAGTTGAGTTCGCTCGACGCACAGTTCCTCAACGCCGAGACGGCGACGACGCTGACGCACGTCGGCGGGCTGACCATCCTCGACCCGGTGGGAGCGCCGGGCGGTCAGGTCACGCTTGGCGGGCTCAGGACCCTGGTCGCCAGCAGATTGCACCTCGTCGCGCCGCTGCGCTGGCGGCTGCACCAGGTGCCGCTCGGGCTCGACCTGCCGTACTGGGTCGATGCCGGAAGCGTCGACCTCGAACATCACCTCCGCGAAGTCCACCTCGGCGGCCCGGGGACCGACACGCAACTCGGCGAGCAGATCGCCCGCCTGGCCGAGACCCCGCTCGACCGGGACAAGCCGCTGTGGGAGTGCTACCTGGTGCACGGGCTGGCCAGGGGTCGGCAGGCGCTATACACGAAGGTGCACCACGCAGTGATCGACGGCGTCTCAGCTGCCGAGATTCTGGCAGTTGTGCTGGACCTTGATCCCGAGCCGCGCCAGCTGCCAGCGCCAGAGGTCGAGGCGGTCGCGGAGAGCTCGCCCGGCACGGCCGAGATGCTGCAGCGCGGCGCGCGCCACGCGATGACCCGGCCGCTGCAATTGCTGCGCTGCGCTCCGGTCATGCTGCCGCACCTGCTGGACGTGCCCGGCGTTTCGACGACTCCCGGCGCCGGCCTGCTCGGCACGCTGGCCGGCGGCGTGGCCCGCCTCGCGGGACGGCCCGCCTCCACTCTTCCCGAGCGCCCGTCATCCGCGCCGAGTACGCCGTTCAACGGACCGATCACGACCACACGTGACTTTGCGTTCGTCGCCCTTCCACTCGCCGACATCAAAGCGGTCAAGGACGCGCTGGGGTTCACAGTCAACGACGTGGTGATGGCCCTGTGCACCACCGCTCTGCGGCGGTGGCTGATCGACCACGACGCGCTGCCCGACAGTCCCCTGGTGGCCTCGATCCCGGTGTCGGTACGCACCGCGGAGCAGTTCGGTACGGCAGGCAACCAGATCTCGTTCATGCTCGCTGCCCTGCCGACCGGCGAGGCTGACCCCGCCCGCCGGCTGGACCTGCTGCACTCCTCGCTGGCCAGCGCGAAGGAACGCTTCCGCGCCACGCCCGCCCGGCTGCTGCACGAGTTCAGCGCGGTGCTTCCGCAGGCGATGCACGGGCTGGCCTCGCGGACCGCGCTGCGCGCCGCGACCCTGGGCGGAGCACCGTTCAACCTGTTCGTGTCCAACGTCGCGGGACCGCAGGTACCGCTGTACGCAGCCGGGGCCAGGGTCACCGGGAACTATCCTGTCTCAGTCGTGAGCGACATCGGTGGCGGCATCAACATCACGGTGATGTCCTACGACGGGCACCTCGACTTCGGCATCATCGTCTGCCGTGACATGGTTGCGGACGTGTGGGACATCGCTCGGCATCTGCGCGACGCCCTCACCGAACTCACGGCACTGAGCAATGCGGTGGTGCCGGACTCGGTACATGGATGTCCGCAACCTGTCGGGGCTGCTCACCGAGTTCAGTGAGCGCTGGTCACCAAAGACCGTCGCCACGCTCAACGACTACGAGATCAAGCTCGTCAAGGTCCAGGGTGCGCCGAACGAGGACTACACCATGCTCAACTGGGTGGCGCCGTATATCTGAGACTGCAGCTGCTAGATGATCAACGGATACAAGGGCGCTCTAGCGAGTTGCCTTCCAGGTGCCGCTGTCAGTGCCCGCCTTGTATGTCCCGCTCATGGAGTTGCCAGAGAAGCTGCCCTCGAAGGTGGTCGTCGAGCCGGTGATCGTGCCGAACGTGATCTTGTTGCCCAACAGCGTGCCCTTGATCACCCCGGTGCCGCCGGCGGCGCCATTGATCGTGATGTTGCCCGTGATCGCTTCGCCCTGCCGGGTGAACGTGACACTGAACGTGCCTGTCGCACCCGTCGTGGTGTTGGCGAACGTGCCGGTCCAGTCGCCGGCGATGTCATCACTCGACGATGGCGGGGTGCTCGGGGCGGCTGAGCTCGTGTCCGCGGGCGTGGAACTGGCGGCGGTGCTCGCCGGGACGACGGTAGCCGGCGAGGTGGTGGATCCCTTGCCCTTGCCGGATGAACTGCATCCCGCGGTGAGCAGCAGGCACGCGCTCAACAGGGCGGCGCCGCCGACCATGGAACGTCGCCGAAGGCTATGCGGCGTGGGGCGCGTTGGGTTTGTTCGTGCGTTCATGGTTGCTCTCCCTAAGTTGGCTGCGAACTGAACCATCGCCCGTGCCGCCAAAGAATCACCAAAAATCAACCACCCGCGCTCGAGACGCCCGGGACCGACACGAGGGCGTCGTCGTCAATCGGGCAAGCGCGGCATTGTCAGCCCGGGGTCGCCGCCGAGCAACACGGCACGCGTGATGGCCCCCGTGCCGAATCGGTCGCGGATGTTGCCGTGTTCGAGCCCGATGATCCACATGAGGTCACGGCGGTCAGTCCGAGCACCGCGGCCATCAGCGCAGCGCGGCCGACCGAAGGCGTGCGTGTCACGCGACACGGTGCTGGTGAGTGTGCTCGGGCGAGCAGGCTCGATCGACCCCGGGCTCATGCCGGGTGCTGTGCTGGAGCCCAGGCACCGATCTCCAGGTGCGCCGTGACGACGCTGCGGTTCGCGAGGACCTCGCTGTGCATCCGATCGACTAACGTGTCGGCGTCGAGCTCAGCGGGTTGGGCGATACCGTGCTCGGCCATCGCCGGGCCGAGTGTTCTGGCGATATTTCCCATCAGTTCGAGGTTGCCGCGAGCGTGCTCTGGAGCGGCGATCAGAGCCTCCAGTCGCAGCGTCGGCGCAGGCAGTCCAGCAGCTGTGAACGCAGCAGCGAGCGCCAGTCCCATGTGCGCGCTCGCGCCGGAGCGTTCCAGCGCCGCGACGCACCACCGGCAGACGCGGTCATACGTCGGCGCCGGCGGTGTCGAACAGGTACCGGACCAGTCCAACTCGTGGAACACGATCGGCGCGTCCGGCTTGGCGTGCGCGGCAAGTGCGGAAATCATCGCTGCCGGGTCTGCTTGGAACTGCAACACGTAGCGGCCCACCACGGCGTCGAAGGGCTCGTCGAAGCTCAAATCGGTGGCACCGCCGACGATGAACGACACGTTGGGCACACCGCGCTCGGCCACCTTGGCCCGAGCGGTCTCTACCCCGACGGCAGACCGGTCGAAGCCGATCACAACACCGCTTTCACCGATCAACTCCGCCAGCAGCAGTGCCACATCCCCGGCACCGCTGCCGACATCAAGCNNCCCGGACCGAGGCCCGCCTCGAGCAAGAACCGGCGGGTAATGGGGTCCTTGATCCGGGCCTGCGTCTCCAGTCGCTGCA
The DNA here is from genome assembly GCA_003243915.1 of Pseudonocardiales bacterium. Classification (GTDB taxonomy): domain Bacteria; phylum Actinomycetota; class Actinomycetes; order Mycobacteriales; family Jatrophihabitantaceae; genus QHCC01. The sequence goes on from QHCC01000001.1 coordinate 73,160, forward strand.
ACTCGGCATCGGAATGTCCCAGCACATACCCTCCACCAGTCACAGAGGGAGTATCGCAGCGGACGTCATCACGGTCACCAGATGTCGCGCTACCGCGCGACCATGCCGCTGATGTCGCACGCGTAGCCGTCGATCTCGCGATGTCGGCCGGTCCGGGCTTGACGCGC
>QHCC01000002.1:0-9272 GCA_003243915.1 Pseudonocardiales bacterium
CTGGCCCTTGTCGTCGGACGCTCCGCGCGCTCGCAGCAGGTCGCCGTCGATCGTCGGATCGAAAGGGTCGGTGTGCCACAGCTCGATCGGGTCCACGGGCTGCACGTCGTGGTGGCCGTACACCAGCACGCTGGGCGCGTCGGCTTCGGCGCTGGGCCACTCCGCATACACGGCCGGCAACCCGGGGGTGGGCCAGATCTCGACGGTCGGGAAGCCCGCTGCCCGGGCGGCATCGGCGAACCAGTCGGCGCTGCGGTGCACGTCGTCGTGGTGCTCGGGCTGGGCGCTGATGCCCGGGATGCGCAGCCACTGATCGAGGTCGGCGAGCAGCTCATGGCGGTGGTCGCTGACATATTCGCGTTCGCTGGTCACGCCGATGACGTTATCGCCCTCCCACACCCGCGGTCCTGAGGGCCGCTGATCAGGGCGCGCAGGCCGGCGGCGTCGAGCAGGTCGGTCGGCGTGACCGTCTCGTTGCTGCGGACGTAGTGAAACGCCGCGCGGACGGTGTGCAGATCGGCGTCGGCGATACCGCAGAGCCTGGCCCAGGCCAGCCGGTACGCGGCGAGCTGGACGGCAGCTGACTGCGCCGCTGCGCCGGTGGGGCGCTTGCCGGTCTTCCAGTCGACGACGAGCCAGCCGTCGTCGGTGCTGCCGAAGACGGCGTCCATCCGGCCGCGCACGACCGTGCCGTCGACCGCCATCTCGAACGGCACCTCGACCTCGGCGGGGGTGCGCTCGGCCCAGTCGCTGCGCTCGAACGCCGCGCGCAGGGCGAGGAAGTCGGCGTCGTCGGCGTCGGCGTCGGCGGCACCGGGCAGCTCGTCCACGTCGAGCAGGGTCTGGGCCTTCCAGCGCTGCTCGAGCCAGGTGTGCAAAGCCGTGCCGCGCCGGGCCCAGGGGGCCGGAGCCATCGGCAGCGGGCGGTGCAGTCGCCGAGCCAGCTGCCGGGGGTCGCGGTCGAGCTCGACGAGCTGGGACACCGACAGCTGGCGAGGCAGCTCGACCTCGATCGCGTCACCACGTTGCAGCCGGGCCCGTTCGGCGAGCAGCACGTCGACGTCGTGGCGCCAGTGCGTAGCGGGACGCTCGGGTGCGGCACCAGCGCCGGGCGCGGCAGGTGGCAGCCCGGAGGGGCCCTCGTGGGTCGCCGCCCGCACCAGGGCGGCGCCGGCTTCGACCGCCGAACGCCGGCCCGCTCCCCCGCCGCTCGGGGCGAGCGGATCAGCCGGCCACGCGGCCGTCAGCGTCTGCCCGCTCAGGGGGTTGGCGGCACCGGGGGGCGCCTCGAACCACTCGCCGGCGGGGGCGAACCCGCGCAGTTCCAGGAGAAACGGCGAAGCCGCGCGCTGGGTCTTGGTGTGGTCCCACGCGAAGCCGGAGGCGAGCACCGCCGTGCGGGCCCGGGTCAGGGCGACGTAGGCCAGCCGCCGCTCCTCGCGCGCGTGCCGCTCGACCAGGTCGTCGTGGTGGCGCTCCAAGCGCGCGCGTACCTCGGCCAGGTCGGCGGCGCCGTCGAGGCAGACGGGCGGCAGGTCGTCCCCGTCGCCGCGCAGCGGACCCGGCAGTTCGTGGCGCGAGCGCGTCCAGTTCATGCTCTTCGGCTCGGCCGGGAAGATCTTCTCTACCAGCCCGGGCACCGAGACGACGTCCCACTCCAGCCCCTTCGCGCCGTGGACGGTGAGCACCTGCACGCGCTCGGTCTCGACGACGATCTCACCTGCCTCCAGCCCGTTCTCCTCGTCCTCGGCGGCGTCGAGGAAGGCCAGGAACGCGCGCAGTGTGGTCTCCCCGGACTCAGCGGCGAATCGCGCGGCCTCATCGAGGAAGCGGTCGAGATGGGTGCGGCCCACGGCGGCGCGGTCGGCGCGGGCGGCGACCTCGACGTCGACGCCGATGCTCCGCTCCACCTCGGCGACCAGCTCGGCCAACGGCGCGGACAGGCGCCGCCGCAGCCGCCGCAACTCGGCCGAGAGTTCGGCCAGACGGCGGTAACCCTCGGCCGAGTAGCGATCCGCGGGACCCAGGTCATCGAGCGCTTCGACGATGCTCGCCCGCTCGCGTTCCTCGGGCTGGGTCGGGTCGTCGTCGACACGGACCAGCGAGACCGCCCGGCTGCGCAGCGCCGCCAGGTCGGACGGCCCGATCCGCCAGCGGGCACCGGTGAGCAGGCGGACCAGCGAGCGGGCGGGCTTGTGATCGCCCAGCACCCGCAGCGTCGCGGCGACGTCGACCACCTCGGGGGTGGTGAGCAGGCCACCCAAGCCGAGCACCTCGACCGGCAACCCGGCCGCCTGCAACGCCTCGGACAGCAGCGGGATCTGCGCCCGGCGGCGCACCAGTACCGCGGCCGTGCGTGCCCCGGCCGGCAGCGCGTCCCACTCCGCTCGCATCCGGCCGGCCACCCAGCGGGCTTCGTCGGCGACCGTCTCGACCCGCGCCACGGCAATGCGGCCCGTGCCGGTGCCCCGGGCAGCGCGCAGCGGGATCGTCAGGCCGTCCAGCCGGCGCAGCGGCTGCGCGAGCGCGTTGGCCGCATCGAGGATCACCCGGGCATTGCGGAAGCTCGTCGCAAGCGGGTAAACGGTGGCCTCGGCGCCGTCGGCACGCCGGAACGTCTGCGCGAAGCGGGCGATGTTGCCCGCGCTCGCGCCGCGCCAGCCGTAGATGGACTGGAACGGGTCGCCGACGGCGGTGACGGGGTGCCCGGCATCGAACAGGCCGTGCAACATCGCGATCTGGGCGTGCCCGGTGTCCTGGTACTCGTCGAGCAGCACGGCGGCGAAACGTGCGCGTTCGACGACGCGGACCTCACCGATCTCGGCCAGTCGCGCGGCAATGCGCATCTGGTCCCCGAAATCGACGGCCGGCCGCGCCGCCTTGGCCGCCGCGAAATCGCGTACCAGCGGCACGAGCGCCGCTCGGTGCGCCGTGGACGTCGCGAAGTCGGCCAGCGAGCCCGTCTTGGGCAGGCTCTTGCCCGCAGCCACCACCGCCAAGCGCTCCAGAAGGCGGTGGCAGTACTGCTCCACGTCGTCCGGGTCGACGAGATGGTCGGCGAACTGGCCGCTCATCGTCAGCAGGTACCTCGTGAGCGAGGACGGGGCGCCGATATCGACGGGCAGCGCGCCCGAGTAGTTCCGGACGGCGGCGTCGGCGAGCTGCCAGGACAAGGCCTGGGACAGCAGCCGCGCAGCCGGCTCCGCGCCGACGCGCATGGCCTGTTCGCTGACCAGCCGCCCGGCGTAGGCGGCGTAGGTCGACACGGTCGGCTCGCCCGCGCGCAGCTGGGCGAGGTGCTTCTGGTCGTCGGGGTGCTCGCGTTCGACGACATGGCGCCATTGGGCGAGGCGGCGGCGGATCCGCTTGCCCAGCTCGGCGGCGGCCTTGCGCGTGAACGTCAGGCCGAGCACGGCCTCGGGTGCGACCCGGCGGTTGGCCACCAGCCACACCACTCGGGCGGCCATCGTCTCGGTCTTGCCCGATCCGGCTCCGGCGATGACGACGGCCGGGCCGAGCTCCGATTCGATGACCGCTGCCTGTTCGTCGGTGGGCGCGGGCAGACCGAGCAGCCCGGCCATCTCGACGGCGGAGATCACGTGGTCACCTGGCGGCCCTCGGCCTGCAACGGGCAGCTCGCCACGGCGTCGCAGCTGCGGCAGTCGGTGCCGATCGTCGCGGTGAACGCGCTGCCCCGCAGCCGGGCGGCGACGTAGCGGACCTGCTCGGCGATCCAGTCGGGGTCATCGGACTCGGCCAGTGGACCCTGGCGCTGCTCGCTGCCCTTCTCCCCACCGGCGGCCAGCTGCACCAGCAGCGCGCCGCCGGGTCGCTCACCGAGCGTCTCGAACGCCCCGTGTTCGATGGCCAGCTGGTAGGCGGCGAGCTGGGGGTGCTTGGGCAGCTCGTCGGGCTTGGGTTTGGACTTACCCGTCTTGAGGTCGACGACGACGAGGCGGCCGTCGCGGTCACGCTCGAGGCGGTCGACCCGGCCGCGGATGACCGCATCGCCGACCTCGACCTCGAAGCCCTGCTCGGTGCCGACCAGGGCGAGTTCACCGCGGCTGACGCGCAGCCAGTCGACCAGCCTCGCCAGGATCTTGCCGGCCCGGGCCCGTTCGTTGCGTGCGAACCACGGCGCGCCGAAGTCGAGGGTGTCCCAGCGCTCGTCGAGCAGCCGCTCGTACTCGGCGAGCTCGGTGCCCGGCGGAGCGGCGGCGGCCAGTTCGTGGACGAGCATGCCGAGTGACGCCGAGATCTGGTCGCCGTCGCGGGCGCCGAGATCGGTGAGCAGGGCACGCAGCTCGCAGCGCAGGTAGGACTCCAGGCGCGAGGGGCTCACCGCGACCGGCCGGGCGGGATCAGCGACCGGCCCGTCGTCGGACAGCGCGGCCAGGCCCCACCACTGACCGGGATCCACGCCAGGCACCCCCGCCACGGCGAGTTCGGCCAGCGAGACGGCGGCCAGCCGCTGCTCGCCGGCGTCGGCGTCCGGATCGCAGACGACGGCCCGCAGTTCGGCGACGAGCCCGGCCAGGTGGACGCCGCGGTGGGGCGCACACAGCCCGCGATCGCCGTCGATCGGGTCGAGCTCATCGAGGAAGCGCGACGGCTGCTCCTCGTCACCGGCCACGGCCGTGACGACGACGCGCTGCCGTGCACGGGTGACCGCGACGTAGAACAGCCGGCGTTCCTCGGCCAGCTGCGGGGCGACGGTGGACATCCCGGCGGCGTCGCGGCCGGCCACGATGTCGACGAGCAGCTCGGACCCGAGCAGCGACCCGCGCCGGCGCAGGTCGGGCCAGCTGCCCTCCTGCACGTTCGCGACACAGACCAGGTCCCATTCCAGGCCCTTGCTGGCATGCGCGGTCAGGATCGTCACGGCGTCGGCCTCGGCGGACCCCGGCGTCAGCGTGTCTCCCGGGATCTGCTGAGCGTCCAGATGCTCGGCGAACGCGGCTGCGCCGGCAGCTGGCAGCCGGTCGGTGAAACGGGCGGCGGCGGCGAACAGTGCCACGACGGCGTCGAGGTCGCGGTCGGCGGCCGCGCCCAACGCGCCGCCCTGCCGGCTGGCCAGCTCCCACCGCCGCGCCAGGCCGGTGGCGTCCCACACCGCCCACAGCATCTCCTCGGGGCTGCCGCCAGCGAGGGCGTGCCGGCCGGCGTCGAGCACCGCGGCCACCCGCGCGACTGGCCGGCGCACGTGTTCGGGCAGCACCGCGGCACCCTTCACGTCCAGCAGGGCCGGCGCGAGGAGCGTCGCCTGCCCCATCGGCTCGGCCAGCTGGCGCAGCACCCGGCGCAGCCGCCGCAGGTAGACCGTGTCAGCGCCACCTACCGGGCCGAGCAGCAGGCGTTCGGCAGCGTCCTCGGTCAGCGCCGCGGGGTCCAGAACACAGGCCAGCACGTCGAGGAACATCGCCACCGCCGGCTGTGCGGCGAGTGGCAGATCCTCGCCACGCACCGTCACGGGCACCCCGGCGGTGATCATCGCCCGGCGCAGGGTGCCGAGCACGGTCGCGGTGGAGCGGACGAGCACGGCCATCCGCGACCACGCCAGGCCGTCGAGGTGGGCGCGGCGGAGCACCCCGGCCACATAGGCCGCCTCCTCGCTGGACGAGCGCAGGACGCCGACCTCGACACTGCCGGCTGGCAGGCCGCCGGCTGGGACCAGGCGCCGCTGCTCCCCGCGGCCGGGCAACCGTTCCGCGACCCGGCGGGAGGCGGCCAGCAGGCTCGAGCCGCAGCGGCGCGAGGTCCGCAGCGACACGACCGGCACCGCCGACCCTGCGCCGAAGCGCGAGTCCACCTCACGGATCGCCGACTCGTCGGCGCCGCGAAATGCATAGATGGACTGGTCGGGGTCGCCGACGAGAATCAGCTCTTCTGCCCCCGCGGCGACGAGCGCAAGCAGTTCGGCCTGCGCCGGATCGGTGTCCTGGTACTCGTCGACGAAGATGTGCCGCCGGGCCGAGCGCTCGACGGTGAGCAGCGCCGCGTCGTCCTCAAGCACGCTCAGTGCCGAGCGGATGAGCTCGGCGGGGTCGTAGCCGCCGGGGTTGCCCAACGCCGTGACGTCCTGGTACTCGCGCAGGAACTGCCCGGCAGCGACCCAGTCGGGCCGCCCGCGCGCCCGGCCGAGAGCGGCCAGGGCCGGACCGTCCAGGCCGCGTTCGACGGCGCGCATCAGCAGGTCGCGCAGCTCACCGGCGAAGGCCTGGGCCTGCAGCGCGGGTTGCAGCGCGACCGGCCAGCGATCGGCCGGGTTGCCGGCAACCAGCTGCCGCAGGATGACGTCCTGCTCGGCTCCGGCGAGCAGCCGCGGCGCGGGTAGGCCGTTCGCGACCGCCGCCATCCGCAGGACGCCGAAGGCGTAGGAGTGCAAGGTGCGCGCGACGGGCTCGCGCAGGGTGCGGTCCAGCCGGGCGGTGACGCGGTCGCGCAGTTCGCCCGCGGCCCGGCGGCTGAACGTGAGCATCAGGATGTGCTCGACCGGCACGCCCGCCTGCACCCGCGCAACGGCGGCCTCGACCAGCGTCGTCGTCTTACCCGTGCCGGGCCCGGCGAGCACCAGCAACGGACCGCCGCGGTGCTCGACGACCCGCCGCTGCGCGTCATCGAGCACCGGCGCGGGCACCGCGGCGCGCAACGGCCGCACCAGCCGGTAGTCCGGAGCGGCGAGACGAGTCACGGCCACCATCCCAACACGCCGCCCCGACAGTTCGCGCACGCTGGTTAGGTTCCGTCCCAGCGGCACGACGCGAGGTCGACACGGTTCCCGACGAAGCGGACACCCTCGCTGAGCAGACGCTGACGCTGCTCGCTGTACAGGTGCTCAGCACAGGTTCCGTCCGCCCGCAGCACCCGGTGCCAGGGCACGGTCCCTGCGTCGCGCGCCAGCACGTAGCCCACCATCCGCACCGCGCGGGTCTCCACGTACTCGGCCACGTCGCCGTAGGTCATCACCCGACCGGCCGGGATCGACTCGACGCAGGCCAGGATCCGCTGCGGCAGGGTGTCATCGCGCACCCGGGATTGATACCGCCTTACTGGGTCAACTGCACGCCGAGCATCGGCAACGATGCTCTGGTTATCGGCTGCGTGACGCACTCTCCGTGCAGGGCGACCACGGCCCCTGCACCGGCCAAGCGGCCGGTCTGGAACAGGCCGGTGAAGACGATGGCCACGCCGACGTTCGGCGCGGTGTACGTGCCCGAATGGTGAATGACCCTGGTCACGCCCCGGTCGCTCACCGGCAGGCTGAAGGACCAGGTGCCGGCACCGCTCGCTGCCGCGCAGGTTCCGGCGTAGGCACCGGCAAAGCCGATCGTGCCAGGCCCGGTGACCGGGAAGCCGTCGAGGTTTCCGACGCAACTCAACGTTCCGGTTTCTCCGAGAGACCGGTTCGTGCCCTGGGTGGATTGCAGCAGCCGCAGACCCGGAGACAGGTTGAGCGGAATCGCGGCCGCGCAGACCGCGGTCAACGCTGGGCTGGCCGCGGATGCGGAGGTCGACATCGGCGCGATCACCGCGGTCAGCAGCACCGCCGCCACAAGCCCGGTCAGCGTTCGGCGCCGAGCGTTGCCGCGGTCGTTGGCCAAGGTGGTCACAGAGGGGCTCCCGCGATTGGTGCGTCGAATTGCCGGTTGCGGCATCCTGGCGCACCTGGCGGCCCTCGCGCTATCGCGAGGGTTTCCTAGTGTCGCGTTCCTAGCGGGGGTGGCGACCGGTCGCGGCCACCAGCTTGTCCAGGGTCGACGCGTCGCCCGGGACGTCGACGGGTGGCTTGAAGTGTCCGGAACCCGACATGTCGCCCAGCTCGGCCACCTCTGAGTAACTGGCTGACACCAGGTCGTCGGGCAGCGGGTCGCCGTAACCGATGGCCTGGCCCAGATCCCATGCGTGGACGGTGAGATCGAAGACCATCTCCTCGGCATACCTGCGCACCGGCGTGGCGCCGCGGGACAGTTCGACATCGCGGTCCAGGGCGCCGGGGGCGGTGAAGGCCTCGGCCGATGCCGCGGCGGCCTCGTCCCACTCCTGTGCGAGGTTGGCTCCGACACCGCCGTCGACGGGCAGTGAGCGGGACCCTTCGACGACCTTCCCGGCGGATTCCAGATCCTGGCCGTGTACCAGCGCAGCGGCCCAGCGATGCTCCTCGATCAGGTGCTCGACGAGATCGGCGACGCTCCATTCCGTGTCGGGGGTCCGGGCGCTCCACTGATCCTCGGCGACGGCATTCACCCGGGCACCGAACTCGCGCTGGGCCGAGCCGAACCGGGCAAGCACATCGTCCATGGTGGGGTCCTACCCGGGCCCGGTGTCGGCCCAAACACGGCTTAGTACGAGGGCAGGCTGGGGTCGACCTGGCTGACCCACGCGCTCACGCCGCCCTGCACGTGCACGGCGTCCTGAAAGCCCGCACCCTTCACCGCGGCCAGGGTCTCGGCCGAGCGCACCCCGGTCTTGCAGTACATGACGATCTGCCTGTCCTGTGGCAGCGACGCGAGAGCGTCACCGCGCAGGATCTCGTCCTTGGGGATCAGGGTCGCGCCCGGTATCGACACGATCTCGAATTCGGCGGGCTCGCGCACGTCGACGAGGTAGACCGGCTTGTCGGAGTCGAGCAGGTCCTTCAGCTCGGCCGCGGTGATCGTCGAGCCGATCGCAGCCTGCTGCGCCTCGTCGGAGACCACGCCGCAGAACGCCTCGTAGTCGATCAGTTCGGTGACGGTCGGGTGCTCACCGCAGACCGCGCAATCGGGGTCCTTGCGCACGTTGATCTTGCGGTATTCCATGTCGAGCGCGTCGTAGACCATGAGCGAGCCGAGCAGGGGCTCGCCGATGCCGGTGAGCAGCTTGATCGCCTCGGTCACCTGGATCGCGCCCACCGAGCCGCACAGCACACCCAGCACGCCACCCTCGGCGCAGGACGGCACCATTCCCGGTGGCGGTGGCTCGGGGTACAGGCAGCGGTAGCAGGGGCCGTGCTCGGCCCAGAACACCGACGCCTGCCCGTCGAAGCGGTAGATCGAGCCCCACACGTAGGGCTTGCCCAGCAGCACGCACGCGTCGTTGACGAGGTAGCGCGTCGCGAAGTTATCGGTGCCGTCGACGATCAGGTCGTAGCCGGCGAAGATCTCCAGCACGTTGGACGAGTCGAGGCGCTCCTCGTGCAGGTTCACCGTGACGAGCGGGTTGATCTCGAGCACCGAGTCGCGAGCGGACTGCGCCTTCGAGCGCCCGATGTCGCTCTGCCCGTGGATGATCTG
>QHCC01000002.1:9317-18022 GCA_003243915.1 Pseudonocardiales bacterium
ACGCCGGCCGCGGCCAGGTACATCAGCGCGGGCGAGCCGAGCCCGCCGGCACCGATGCAGAGAACCTTCGCATTCTTCAGCCGCTTCTGGCCGGCCATGGCCACGTCGGGGATGATCAGGTGGCGGCTGTAGCGGCGCACCTCGTCGACGGTGAGCGACTCGGCGGGCTCCACGAGCGGCGGCAATGACACGGTGCGATCCTCACTGGTTTGGCTGTCTGCGCTACGACGAGGACAACGATCGCACTCGGCCGCCCATTCCGCAGAGTGTGCCCGGGCGCGGCGAGGGCGCTCCAGCCGCTCAGTTGTTCTTGATCTGGATCTCGCTGTTCTGCGGGGTGTCGGGCTGTTCGGCGCCGGGCGTACCGGCAGTTCCGGCTGGGAACGGCCACGGATTGGCCTGGCACAACTTGCCGGTCGCCGCCGACTTCAGGCCGTAGGTCTGCTGCATCATGACCGGCGCGAGCCCACCCGGCAGGCATTGGTGGGCGTGCTGGTGACCGAGGGCGTGGCCGTCCTCGTGATTTATCAGGTACGTGCGGTAGGCATTGAGGTCGCCGACGTAGGACGCATCGCCGCGCACCCACCGGGCGTCGTTGAGCACCACCCGGTTGATCGGCGCGCCGCTCGCGGGATCGGTCTGGGCGAAGCACGACGTCTCGATCGGGATGTCGTAGCCGCACAGCTTGCGGACCGTCATCGACGACACCAGCGTGACGTGGAAGTCGATCACGCCGGCATCGACCCGCTGCAGGGCGACCCCGCCGTGTCCTGGCCAGCTGCGCAGATCGGAGAGCACGGTCTGCACCTGGCGCGCGTACTGGGTCAGGTCGATACCGCTGATGCCGTTCTCGACCTCGACGGCGTATCGGCGCACCTTGCCTGCCCCGACCGCCGGGCCGTTACCGGGCAGGACGTGGAATGTGCCGGCACCGACCTTGGTGTAGTCGGCGCCAGCGGGCAGTGCCTCCGCGGCGAGCACGGTGTCCCGCGCGCCGGAACCGGGTTGGTCGGACTTCAGGGCGATGTTGCCTGACGCGGTCGGCGGAGCGGGCCGGCCCGCCGCATTGGGCGCCGGGTGCGAGCGGCCGGCCGGCTGCTTCGTGCCGCCGGCGGTCATCAGCGCGAGCACGGTGATCACGACAAGCACCGGTAGCGCGTACGCACGCCAGCCGTAGCGGCTGGTGAAGTCGCGCAGCGATCGCAACAGGGTCGGGTCGTCGGGCCGCACACCGAACGTGGGAGCGTTGCGGCGTGCCAGGGCGACGTCCTGGTCGCGATCAGGGGCCAGCACCGGCGCGGACCGGGTCCGGTTCCGCGGCTCGTCGTCTTCCCAGGGCGGCACCCGTTCAGGTTGCCATACCGACCGCGCGGCGAGGGTCAACCCGAGCCGATCCGCGTGGTCTTCCTGCGCTGCCGCGCGCCGCGGATCGCGTCGGGTGGCTCAGGCGGACTTGCGCTCCTGCGCCTTCTTGGCGGGGGCCTTGCGCACACTGGCCTTCTTGACAGGCGCCTTGCTGGCGGCCGCCTTCTCGGCGGGCGCCTTCTTGGCCGGTGCGCGCGGGGCCGATGCCTTGCTGGCGGCGCTCTTCGTGGCGGCGCTCTTCGTGGCGGCGCTCTTCGCGGCGGCGCTCTTCGTGGCAGCGCTCTTCGTGGCAGCGCCAGCCTTCTTGGCAGCGGACACCTTTGCCGCGGCGCCCGCCTCGCCACGGCCGCGCTTGGCCGCCTCGACGGACGCGCGCAGTGCCGACATCAGATCGACGACAGTGCCCGAGGTGGGCTGCACCTCGTCGGCCTCGACGACCTCACGGCCCTCGATCTTCGCGTCGATCACCTCCTGCAGCGCGGCCCGGTAGTCGTCGGTGTACTGCTCGGGCTCGAAGTCGCCGGCCATGCTGGCCACGAGCGACTCGGCCATCTGGCGCTCCTGAGGGCGCACCTGCACGTCCTCGTCGAGGAAGCCGAAAGACGGCTCGCGCACCTCATCGGGCCAGATCATCGTCTCCAGCACGATCACGCCCTCGCGCACCCGCAGCGTCGCGAGCTGTTCGCGGTTCCTGATCGCGACCTTGACCAGGCCGGCCATGCCGCTGTCTTCCAGGGCGTCACGCAGCAGTACGTACGGCTTGACCGCGGTCTTCTCCGGTTCGAGGTAGTAGCTCTTGGCGAAATAGATCGGGTCGATGCCCTCGATCGGCACGAACTGCAGGACGTCGACGACTCGCGCGGTGGGCAGCGGGAGGTCGGCGAAGTCGTCGTCGGTGAGCACGACGGTCTCACCGCTGGGCAGCTGGTAGCCCTTGGCGATGTCGCCGTAGGCCACCTCCTCGCCGTCGGCCTCGGCCACCCGCTTGTAGCGCACGCGGGATCCGTCGGTGCGGCGCACCTGGTGGAAGCTCACATCGCGTTCCTCGGTGGCGGTGTAGAGCTTGACGCCGATGCTCACCAGCCCGAAGGACACGCTGCCTTTCCAGATCGCGCGCATGGTTGACCTCCGGGTGTCGACAGGCACAGCACTCGTTAGATACCAGAATGGTAGGCGTGAACCCAATGCTGGCAACGGCTGTTACCCAGTTGCCGTCCGAGCCGGGTTGGGCATTTGAGTTCAAATGGGACGGGGTGCGGGCCTTGATCGACGTCTCGGAGCGGGGCGTGACGATCCACAGCCGGGCCGGCAACGAGGTCGGCACCGCCTATCCGGAGCTCACCGTGCTGGCTCGTGAGGTCGGTGACGCCTTGCTCGACGGTGAGATCGTCGCGTTCGCGGAGGGTCTGCCGTCCTTCGAGCGGCTGCAGGCCCGCATGCACGTGCGCTCCGCCGCCGAGGCGCGGCGACTGGCCGCCGAGGCGCCGGTGACGTTCGTGGCCTTCGACCTGCTGCGGCGCTACGGCGTCGACCTTTCCGGGCGGCCCTACGCCGAACGGCGGGCGACACTGGAGCGCTGGGCCGCCGAGCGCCCGGACTGGACGATCAGCCCGGTGTTCGACGACGGGGCGGCAACGGCGGCGGCCGCGCGCGAGCACGGTCTGGAGGGTGTGGTGGCCAAGCGGCTCGACGCCCCCTACCGGGCGGGGGCCCGCAGCCCGGACTGGCGCAAGCTGCGCTTCGTCCGGGCCGGGGACTTCGTCGTGCTCGGGTGGGAGGGGGTCGGCAGCGCGTCCGGCGAGCTCAGCTCGTTGCTGCTGGGTTACCACGCCGCCGGCGCAACGCTGACCTACGCGGGCAAGGTCGGCAGCGGCCTCAGCTCGCAGGTGGCCGCTCGATTGCAGGCAGATCTGGTCCCACGGGCGGGCTGCCCGCTGCCGCAGGCACCGCCGCGTACCGCCGGGCGGGTGGTGCATTGGGTCGAGCCGAGTGTCGTGGTCGAGGTGCAGTTCGCCCACTGGACGGGCGAGGGGCGGCTGCGACATCCGGTGTTCCGTGGGGTACGCAAGGACAAGCGACCAGACGAGGCGGTGGGTGATGGCTGAGCGGGTCTCAGTGGAGGTCGAGGGACGGCAGCTGACACTGTCCAACCTGGACAAGGTGCTCTACCCGTCGACGGGTTTCACCAAGGGCGAGGTGATCGACTACTACACCCGGATCGCTCCGGTGCTCCTGCCCCACCTGGCCGATCGCCCGCTGACGGTGAAGCGCTACCCGAACGGCGTCGACGGATCGTTCTTCTTCGAGAAGAACGCTTCTCGCGGGACGCCGCCGTGGGTGCGCACCGTGACGTTGCCAGTGCCCGGCTCGACGAAGAATCGAGACACGATCGACTACATCGTGGTCGAGGAGCTCGCCGCCCTGGTGTGGCTGGCCAACCTGGCCGCGCTCGAGCTGCACGTGCCGCAGTGGCGGGTGTCGCGGCGCGGCCGCAAGCCGCGTACCGACCTGATCGTTTTCGACCTCGATCCCGGCGCTCCGGCCACGATCGTCGAGTGCTCCGAGGTCGCGCTCGCGCTGCGGGAACTACTCACCGCCGACGGCTTGGCGCCGGTTGCCAAGACGTCCGGCTCGAAGGGGATGCAGGTCAGCGCACCGGTGACCGTCGGGGACATGGACCTGCCGTCGGGTTACGCCAAAGCCCGGGCCGAGCAGCTCGAAGCGGAGCATCCCGAGTTGGTCGTGTCGCGGATGACCAAGTCGTTGCGCTCGGGCAAGGTGTTCGTGGACTGGAGTCAGAACAGTCCCGCCAAGACGACGGTGGCGCCGTACTCATTGCGGGCGCGTGAGGAGCCCACCGTGTCCAGCCCGGTTACCTGGGACGAGGTGGCCTCCGGCGAGACCCTGCGCTTCACGGCCCCAGGGGTGCTGGAGCGGGTCGAGGCGCAGGGCGACCTGTTCGCGGCGGTGCTCGAGGATGCGCATCGGACCCGCATTACGCCCAGCATGGCTACTCGCAAGTAGACTTCGCTGGTTATCGCCCGCCGTCGAGACAATCGGCACCGGTTTGGAAGAGGTCGCAATGTCCAGCCTTGTCGGTACCGACTCGTCCGAACTGGGACGTGGAGCTCGCTTGCCGCGCTCGGCCCGGCGCAAACAGCTGCTCGCCGCGGCCCAGCAGGTCTTCGTCGCCAACGGCTACCACGCCGCCGCGATGGACGACATCGCCGAGCGCGCCGGTGTGTCCAAGCCCGTCCTGTACCAGCACTTCCCGGGAAAGTTGGAGCTGTACCTGGCGCTGCTCGACACCCAGGCCGAGATGCTCGGCGCCGCCGTCAACGAGGCCCTGGCGGCCACCGACGACAACCGGGCGCGCATCCACGGCGTGCTCACCGCCTACTTCGAGTTCGTCGACCGCAGCGACGGGGACGGCGCGTTCCGGCTCATCTTCGAGACGGACCTAGGCAACGACCCGGCCGTGCGCGAGCGGGTCGAGGCGGTGGCCCAGCAGACGATGCAGGCCGTCGCCGATACGGTCGCCGGCGACACCGGCCTGGACCGCGCGCAGGCCGAACTGCTCTCGACCGCGCTCACCGGTGCCGCCCAGGTCGCGGCCCGGTGGTGGCTGGCCGAGGACCGGCCGATCTCCCAGGAGGACGCCGTCCGGCTGATGGAGTCGCTGCTGTGGCGGGGCATCTCGAACTTCCCGCGCCAGGGCGAAGCCGGCCACTAAGGGCGTTCGCTCTTGGCGCAGCGGGTCGGCGCGACCGTGGTCCGGGACCTCGACTACCGTGGGCGGCACAAGCTAGCAACGACTGCAGGAGGACCGCGTGGAGGTCAAGATCGGCGTGCTTCACACGCCGCGCGAGATCGTGCTCGAGAGCTCGCAGACCCCGGCGGAGGTCGAGGAACTGGTCGCAACCGCGCTGAAGAGCGTCGACGGGCAGCTCTCCCTCACCGACGAGCGCGGCCGCAGGGTGATCGTGCCGGCAAATTTGGTGGCCTACGTCGAGATCGCCCAGTCCGACGTGCGCCGGGTCGGTTTCGCCGCGGGCGCCTAGTGTCCTGCGCCGGAAACTATCCTGCGGACGTGGCGTAGGCGACCACATTGTCCGCGTAGTTGCCGGTCGAGGTATCCAGCGCGCCGCCACAGGTGATCAGCACCAGTTCCTCCGGCCCGTCCTGGGCGAACACTTGGCTCGGCAAACCGGCGGTCTTCGGATAGCTGCGCACCGCACGAACGACATAACGCATCGCCGAGCCCCGCGCCAGTACCGTGACTGCGTCGCCGGGCCGCACGTCCGGCAGCGCCGCCAGCGCCCCCGGCTGACCGTGGTAGTTGATGTGCCCGACGATCACCACGTGGCCATGCCCGCTCCCAGGCGAGCTGCCGTCGGTCCACCAGCCCAGCACGCTGGGATCGGCCGGCACCCGCATGACACCGCTCGGTGCGGATACTCCGACGATCAGTGCGTCCACGCCGAGCCGCGACAGTTGCAGCCGCGAGTCCGAGGCCAGCGAAGTCACCTTCGGGGGGCCGGGAACGGATGCACGGTGTGCCGGCTGGGCCGTCGCAGCGCCCGGCACCTGACCGCGGTTGACGACCCGGCCCGGCCCCGGGCCGGGTGCCGCGCTCGAGGTGGCCAGCCACCCTGCCGTCGCGAGGACCCCGCAGCCGAGCGCACAGCACAGGCCGATGACGAAGTGCCGCAGCCGACCCGCGCCTGCGCGGCGTCGGTGCATCACCGTGACGCTCCTCGCCTGGCCGGTCCGGTCAGCGCCGCCGGGCAGCCACGACCCCGCCGCCAAGCAGGGTCAGGCCGGCGCCGAGCAGGCCAGCGACCTCCCAGATGGGCGTGCCAGCACCGGTATGTGTGCTGCCGGCATTACCCGCGGGCACCTCGATGGACGTCCCCTGCGGCGGCCCAGGGGTGGGCACAGCGCTCGGGAGAGCGGTGGGGGCTGCCGAGGGCGCCGGGGGTGCGGTGGTGGTGGGTACGGTCACGGCCGGTGCGTAGCCCGGATCCGCCTGGGCAGGCCCGGCCAGTCCGATCGCGATGGACGCCCCGGCGAGGGCGAGACCGCCCCCGATGGCGGCCGAGCGGGCATACGTGTTCATGGGGAGCTCCTCATGTCTGGATTGCGCAGGACGCGCAGGACACCACTCCCATGCGCCTCGGGCCGGTTCTGTTGCACCGACCGCGACATCACACCCAGGGTCTAGGGCATGCTTGTCGGGGCAGGCGGGCTGGAAACGCGGGTATGGCCCGTTGTCGGCAGCGCCGACGGCATGTTGAGGGGTGGCTGCGTGGTCGCCGTGCCCCCTGGCACGCCATCGACTCTTGGCTGCGAGGGGGATGTGGTGCGCCCAGTGGAAGACGGTGGCTTCGGTGTTAACGACGGCGGCGGGTTCGTCTGCTCCTGGCTGGTGCCGGTGAACGGCGACCCGGGCCGCACCGGGGACGAATGGCCGCGGCTGAGCAGGATCGGCAGGATGGCAATCGCGAGGACCGCGGCCGCAGCGGCGGCCATGAGAGCGATGTGGCTGCGCGGCCGGCGCCGCCCGGCCTCGGCGCGGACACCAGGGCCGGTGATGGCGGGCTCGAGGTCAGCCACCTGGTCGCGCAGCATGGTGTGGACTCTGCGCTCGAACTCATCCATCCGAGGCACTCCCCTTCGCTTCGCTAGCTCGCCGTAGGGCGCTCAGTCCACGGCTGACGTGGCCCCGCACCGTGGCTTGCCGGCAGTTCAGTACCACGGCGATCTCGACGTCGGTGAGGTCCTCGTAATAGCGCAGCACGACTGCCGCCCGTTGCTGCGCGGGCAATTGCATAAGCTGCTGCCACAACCCGTCGTCGTGCCCACCGACCCACGGATCGATCGACGCGCCCTGCAGCGCCTCGGCATCGACCAGGTGGACGTGCCGGGTGCTCCAGCGTCGCCGCCAGGCGAGGTGCTCGTTGGTGACTGCTCGGCGCACATAGGCCAGCACGCTGCCGCTCGAGTGGGACAGGCTGTCCCAGCGCAGGTAGATGCGCACCAGGACCTCCTGCACCAGATCCTCGGCCTGCGTGCGAGAGCCGGACAGGAGCGCGGCGTAGCGCACCAGCCCGGCTTGGTGGTCGCGGACGAAGTCGTCGAATGCCGGTGCGACGTCCACTTCGCCGGACGTGCGCAACGCAGCGAGGACCGGCATGTGCATTACATGCGGCTCGCGGCCCGTCTGTTGCAGTCGGCGAGGGAGAATTGTCAGTTGTTCAGACCCAACGCGACCATGCGCTCTTCGTGGCGGTCGGTGATGCGCCCGATCAGTGCGGACAGCCCGGCCAGGTCCCCCGTCCCGCCGACGAGCAGCACCATCAGCGCGTCCCGATCAGCCAGCGCGTGCTGGGTCTGACTGATCGCCTCTCCGACGAGCCGGCGGGCCCACAGCGCCAGCCGGCCCGCGATCGCAGGCTGGGCCGCGACGGCGGCATGAACCTCCCGCACCGCGAATTCGGCCCGGCCCGCGTCAGTGAGCACCTCGTGGATCAGCGTCCGGGTGGACGGGTCGACGAACTCGGCCACCTCGCGGTAGAAATCGCCGGCCATCCCGTCGCCGACATAGGCCTTGACGACTCCTTCGAGCCACGTCGACGGCTCGGTCAGCGAGTGATAGGTCTCCAGGGCGGGGACGAAGGGTGCCATGGCGTCCTCGGCCGACACACCGAGCTCCCGCAGCCGGTCGGCCAGCCGCTGGAAGTGGCCCAACTCCACAGCCGCCATGGCCGACATCTCCGCCCGGCCACCCAAGGTGGGGGCCATCCGGGCGTCATCGGCGAGCCGGTCGAAGGCGCATAGCTCCCCGTATGCCAGTCCCGCGAGTAGGTCGACAAGAGCGGCATCGGCGGGCACCTGCGCAGGGTATCGGTCACCGCGAGCTAGACTGACAGCACAAGAGCACCACGAATCTGCGCGTTGACCGCGGTCACCCTGGCGCCTCCCTCCGAATCGGGTTGCAGGCATCTGCGTTACCAGAGCCACTCTTAGTCGGTCGGCGTACCTGTCCTGAGGACGTTCATGACCGACAACCCCACATCCAACCTGCTTATCGATCCCGAAGCCGCGGCAGAGATTGCACCGCTCGCGGCCCGAGCCCCGGTGACCGAAGACAGCCCCGCGTTCAGCGACTTCGACATCCGCCCCGAGATCATCGACGCCCTGGCCGAGGTCGGCATCGTCCGGACCTTCGCGATCCAGGAGCTGACGCTGCCCATCGCGTTAGGCGGTAACGACCTCATCGGCCAGGCCCGTACCGGCACCGGTAAGACGCTCGGCTTCGGCGTCCCGCTGCTCAACCG
>QHCC01000003.1 GCA_003243915.1 Pseudonocardiales bacterium
CCGCCTGGCAGAACTGGATCTTCTACCGCCCCAACGCGTCCGGCCCGGACGGCGCGCTGCGCAAGTTCGGCACCGGGCAACGCGCCGACTTCGACAAGAAGAGAGTGTGACGCCATGACCGCCACCGCGGACTACTCGGAGAAGATCCCGAACAACGTCGAGTTGCACGAGGACCGTCGCCTGCAGCGCGCGCTCGAGTCGTGGCAGCCGAACTTCCTGAACTGGTGGGAGTCGATGGGCCCGACGTTGCCGACCGAGGACGTGTACCTGCGCACCGCGGTGAACGTGGGCCGTGAGGGATGGGCGCACTTCGGGCACGTCGCGATGAAGGACTACCGCTGGGGGATCTTCCTGGCCGAGCGCGACCGCGAGCGCCAGATCGGCTTCGGCGAGCACCGTGGCGAGCCGGCCTGGCAGAAGGTGCCCGGTGAGTACCGCTCGGAGCTGCAGCGGCTGATCGTCATCCAGGGCGACACCGAGCCGGCCTCGGTCGAGCAACAGCGCAACCTCGGCGCCACCGCGCCGAGCCTCTACGACCTGCGCAACCTGTTCCAGGTCAACGTNNTACCTGCTGCACGCCTACTTCGGCCGCGAGGGTCGCGAGGAGGCCGAGGAGTTGCTGCACCGCAATTCCGGCAGCGACGAGGCGCCGCGCATCCTGGGCGCGTTCAACGAGGAGACGCCGGACTGGTTGTCGTTCTTCATGTTCACCTACTTCACCGACCGCGACGGCAAGTACCAGCTGGGCACGCTCAAGGAAAGCGCGTTCGACCCGCTGTCGCGCACCTGCGAGTTCATGCTCAAGGAGGAGGCCCACCACATGTTCGTCGGCACGACCGGCATCGATCGGGTAGTCGAGCGGACCGTGGCGCTGATGACGGAGCATGACACCGACGACGTGTCCGCCCATGGCGCGATCTCGCTGAAGACCGTGCAGAAGTACCTGAACTTCCACTACAGCGTCTCGGTGGACCTGTTCGGCAGCGAGACGTCGACCAACGTCGCGAACTACTTCACTGCCGGGCTGAAGGGGCGCTGGTCCGAGGAACGCCGCAAGGACGACCACCGGCTGACCAGCGAGGCGATCATGGTCGACGCGATCACCGGCGACGGCGAGATCGGCCAGACCGAGGTGGCCGCCCTCGTCGGGCTGAACACCGACCTGCGCCAGGAGTACATCTCCGATTGCCAGAGCGGCGTCAACCGGTGGAACCGCATCCTCGACGAGGCGGGGCTGCCGCAGCGCCTGAAGCTGCCGAGCGTCGCCTTCAATCGCAAGGTCGGCGTCTTCGCCGCGATCCAGGCCACCCCGGACGGCGTGGTGATCTCCGAGGACGAGTGGAACCGAAGGCAGGGCGAGTGGCTGCCGACGGCGGTGGACAAGACGTTTGTCCGCTCGCTCATGCAGCCCGTTCACGAACGGGGCAAGATCGCCTCCTGGATCGCACCGCCCCGGCAGGGCGTCAACGGCCAGCCGTTCGACTACGACTACGTCCACCTGCGCTAGCGTCGGTGGGCGCTGGCATGGGCGACGAGCTGTTCAACGCGTGCGGGTACCTGCTGGACCGGCGGGTCGCCGCGGGCGATGCGGACCGGCTGGCGGTGACGGGCATCGGCGGCGAGCTGAGCTACGGCGCGCTGCTCTACCGCGTGCAACGCACGGCCACCGTGCTGGATGAACTGGGGCTGCAACCGGAGCAGCGCCTGGTGATGTGCATGGCCGACTGCCCCGATTTCGTCAACCTCTACCTCGCGGCGATGCGGATCGGAGCGATCCCCGTCCCGGTCTCGACGATGCGGAACGCCGACGGGCTGGCGGAGTTGCTGCGCGATTCGCGGGCGCGGCTGCTGGTCGTCAGCGCCGAGTTCGGGCAGTTGGCCCGCGAGGCGATCGGTAGCGCCCCGGAGCTGCGCGGCGTGATCGCTGCCAACGGTGCGGACGTCGGTGCCGTGGGCGTGCCCGTGCACGACCTCGACCGACTGGCCACGGCAGCCGCGCCGCGGCAGGAGATCTATCCGAGCACGGCCGACTCGCCCGCGTTCTGGCTGTACACGTCGGGCACGACCGGCAAGAGCAAGGCGGCGATGCACCGGCACGGTTCGGTGCGGGTGGTCTGTGAGAGCTACGGGACGCAGGTCCTCGGGATCCGGCCGGAGGATCGCTGCCTGTCGGCGGCCAAGGCATTCTTCGCCTACGGGTTGGGCAACTCCGTCCTCTTCCCGCTCGCCGTCGGCGCATGCGCCGTCCTGGAGCCTGCACCGGCGAAGGCGGAGCTGATCGCCGAGCGGATCGCCGAACGCGGCGTGACGCTGTTCTTCGCCGGCCCCACGTTCTTCGCCAACATGCTGCGCGCCGACCTGGCGCCCGATGCGCTGAACAGCGTGCGCCTGGCCGCGTCGGCCGGGGAGGCCCTGCCGGCAGCGCTGTACGAGCGGTGGACCGCGCACTTCGGTGTCGACATCATCGACGGCATCGGTATGACCGAGATGCTGCACATCTTTCTTTCCAATCGCGAGGGACACGTTCGTGCCGGCACCACCGGAACGGCTGTGCCTGGCTACGACCTGCGCGTCGTCGACGACGCGGGCGTGGATGTGGCGCCCGGGACTGCGGGCACGCTGCTGGTGCGCGGTGAGTCCACCGCCACCGGCTACTGGTCGCGCTATGACGCGTCACGCCAGGTGTTCCGGGGCGAGTGGCTGCGCACCGGCGACACCTACGTGCAGGACGCGGACGGTTTCTACGCCTGCCTGGGCCGTACCGGTGACATGCTCAAGTCCAGCGGCATCTGGGTATCACCGGCCGAGGTCGAGGACCAACTGCTGGCGCACCCGTCCGTGGCCCAGGCCGTCGTCGTGGCCGCGCCGGACGCCGACGGGCTGGAGCGACCGGTGGCCTATGTGCTGCTGCAGTCGGCGACGCCGGCGACGTCGGCCACCGAGGAAGAGCTGATCGAGCACTGCCGGGCGCTGCCCGCGTTCAAGCGTCCCCGCAAGATCGTCTTCGTGGGCGGCTATCCGACGACGGCTACCGGCAAGATCCGGCGCGTCGAGCTGCGAGCGATGGCCGCGAGCGTCCTCACCGAACCAGTGGCCGCCGATGCGGAGGGGGGCTGATGCTCGACGGCCGTCCACTCGTCGATGTGCACCTGCACCCCGCGCGCCTGCCGGGGCTGAAGCTGCCGTGGGACGTCTGGGTGCAGGACTTCGGCACGCCCGAGCTCGAAGCGCTCTACGACGAGTCCGGCACGGTCCGGCCCGCCGCATTCGACGCCTACCTCGATGCCGAGGGCGTCGACGTCGCGGTGGTGCTGGCCGAGTACAGCCCGAAGGTCACGGGGGTGCAGAGCGTCGAGGACATGCTGCCGCTCGCCGCGCACAATCCGGCCCGGGTCAAGTTCGCCGCGAACGTCAATCCGCACCTGCACCATCCCCTCGACGAGGAGCTCCGCCGCCAGATCGAGCTCGGTGCCATCGCGTTGAAGGTGCACCCCGTGCACGGTGGCTTCCCCGCGAACGACCGGGCGTTGTACCCGGCGTACGAGATCTGCCAGTCCGCCGGCCTGCCGGTCATCGTGCACTGCGGCACCTCGACGTTTCCGGGGGCGTCGAACCAGTTCGGCGACCCCATCCTGCTCGACGACGTGCTGCGCGACTTCCGGTCGCTGGACATCGTGCTCGCGCACGGCGGGCGGGGCTGGTGGTATGACGCCGCGGCGTTCCTGGCACTGACCAATCAGCGCGTGTGGATCGAGCTGTCCGGGTTACCGCCGTCCCGGCTGCAGGCCTATTACGCCCGCCACGACTGGACGCGACTGACCCGCCGGATGATCTTCGGCACCGACTGGCCGGGGATCCCGGGAATCGCGAAGAACGCGCGCGCGGTGGCGGCACTATGCCCAGACGCCCATACCACCGATCTCGTCCTCGCGGGCAATGCCGTCCAGGTCTACCACCTGACGTTGGGGCAGTGAGTCCCGCTCGCTGTGGGGCGTAGTGGGCACGGTGCATCGCGCGTGATCGCGTCCTGGAACCGTGACGGCGCGGAGACACTGCTTCGATCGGAGGCCGCGGCAGCCGATCAGGCCGAGTGCTACGAGCCGCAGTCCGCCTGCTTGCTGGCCGGTCTCAGCCATCCGGGCCTGGTGACGGTCTGCGACGCCGGAAGAGGTCTCGGTGGGGAGGACTGAGACCGCGGCGCGACCGATTCGAACCGACGGGGTCACGGAGTGGTCGGCGGCAGCGTGGTGACTATGGTCGTGGTGATGATCGCGGGACGACGAATTGTCGGACGCGCGGCGTGCGGGATCAGCTGCAGACCGAGGATGATCAAGATCAACGCGAGCACCGTCAGCAGCACCGTGCGGGTCAGCCGACTGGCCGTCGCGCGGTCGTCGTCGGCGGTTGGCACGACGGACACTGTAGGCGGTGGGGTGTCGCGTCGACGTCACGGGCCGGGCACGTGGCGGGCAGCGCAGGAGCCAGCCTCCAGTGCTGACGTACGGTTGGGCGGGCGAGCGATACGGCCCTGTCTGCGCGTGGTGTCCAGTGGCCGCCGCGACGGGTCGCCGGGCCAGCAGCCCAGGCCGGCAGGCGGCCGGCGCGGGGATGAATCCACGTCCAGCCACACCGGGGCGTGGCGGAGCGAGGATTCACACCGACGGGGGACGGGTCGCGGGGCGGTTGGGCCGCATGCGCGCCCGGGTGCGGTCCGTGCCCGGAGGTGCTGTGGCATGGCGGGTCGGGATCACCGTCATCGGCCTCGCCGTGATCGTCGTCGGGGTCATCCTGCTACCGCTGCCCGGACCGGGTTGGCTGGTCATGTTCGCCGGCCTGGGGCTGTTGGCCACCGAGTACGGGTGGGCATCGCGGCTGCTCGGTCGCGCTCGTCGGCTGGCCGGGCGGTGGACTGCCTGGGCCGCTCGGCAAGGAGTCGGAACGCGGGTCGGCCTCGGCCTGCTCGGGCTGCTCATCCTTGCCGCCGCGCTCGCTGGCTCGTGGTACATCTACGCCACCCTGTAGCGGGCGGATGCGGACGTCCTGCCGTGTAGGCTTGGCCAGCTTTCGTGACTGCCGGCGCGTGCCGCTGGTCGCGGATGCGGGCGATTAGCTCAGCGGGAGAGCACTGCCTTCACACGGCAGGGGTCACTGGTTCGATCCCAGTATCGCCCACCAGTAAACGTCCCGGATGTGCTGGGGTACAGGGCCTCTTACTTCGCACGTCAGCTGTCGTTGTACGGCGTAGGACGCGGCTGGTCAGTTGTGCAACGACCGCTCAGCCGCCCGAAATCGGCCCAAGCCGCGGATCTCGCCCCGTGGTCTGTGACGCATGGGTTTGGAGCGGATCACGGTCGACGCAGCGAGGATGGGCGGGCTGCCTTGCATCCCCGGTCTGCGGGTGACGGTGAGCATGGTGCTGGGCCAGCTCGCCGGCGGTGCCAGTGCCGATGAGGTGCTGGTCGACTACCCCTACCTCGAACGCGCGGACATCTGGGCAGCCCCGGAGTACGCAGCTGCGATCGTCAACGAGCGTGAGGTTCCGATCGCTCGACCGGCTTGAAATTGCTGCTCGATGCGAACCTCCCGCCCCGTCTTGGTCCTGTCTTGACGCGGCCGGCTTCACGACGAAGCACGTCGCCGATGTTGGCCGGGGTGACGCCGACGACCAGACGATCTTTGACTTCGCGGCCGCCGAGCAGTTCGTCGTCATTACGGCTGACTCCGACTTCACGATGCTCCTGGCCGCGCGTCGCTCGGCAACACCGTCGGTCGTGTTGCTGCGACACGTCGCCGAACTGCGGTCGGATTCACGCCGCACTGCTCGTTGCCAACCTGCCGTCGGTGCTCGAGGAGCGGGCGTCACGAGCCGACAGCCGGCCGACTCCACGCAACACGACGGAGGCCGGTAAATCCGGGTGCTGTAGCGCTCCGAAGCTCAACGACCCAACAGTTCGGGAAGGACTCCACGACAGCAATCGACGTTCTTCCCGGGCACTCCTGCGGATGGTATGTTCGCTAGAACGCCAAAAGGACACAGCTGACATATACATACAAAAGCATTATGACCCCAGACAAGCCTTTCTACGCGTTGGATGGGGTAAGTACCGGCACACCACACTTATGAGGAAATTGTGAAGGCTGCCCCGCGAGTGGCACAAACCCGATCGACTCCTTACCGCCGGCAATTTGCGCTACGGGGCGCCCTACTCCTCGCCAGCCTGGGCCTTGCGATTTCGACATTGGCGGTCACCCCGGCGGCTTCGGCCGCTGCCAGGAGCAGGCTGGCAGCGAGCTATACCGGAGCCACGACGATCGCCACTGCCGGAGCCATAAGTGTGCTCGACCGCAGGTATGGTCTGACCGGTGACGCCAATGTGGATGCTGACGCCACCAATGCTTTTGCGCTAGCCATATCCGATGCCCTTCGAAGTACCCTGCGGTTTGCGAATGGTCCGAGCGGTGGCCCCCAAGCTGTCGTATATGTACCCGAAGGATCGTATCGCCTCAATGGTCTAGCGCTGCCAAGCAATGTACGTTTAGAGATTGACGCGAAGGCTGTCCTCGAACCCATAGTCAAGCCGCGAGCTTTCACGGCGGCCGATCCAATTCAGCTCATCCAACTCGGCACCCACGACAAGGCAAACCAGATCAAAAATGTATCCATCGTAGGTGTCAATACTGGCACAAGCACCCTGAAGGAAAGGGCGGCACCGCTGTACAACAACCAAGACATATCTGGCTATTTCACGGTTGATCTGGACCCAGTAGACTCAGGCGCGAGTAACGACTACGCATTTGCAACGCTCATTAACGTCCAGGATTTTCTGATATCAGGCCTTTACGTCATCCAAAACAACACGATCCCCTCCTGCACAAAGGCCGATGCAACGTGCCCGGTCACCCGCGGGCCGTATCCGATGCCAACCACAGCCCGTGCGGCAGTCGTCTATAAGCCGAGTAACCAATCGGGTCTACCGCCCGGTCCCTTCTACGACCCGACGAACGGTACCTTGGCGAATATGTATACGATCCATGCGCCGTACGGATTCGGACCGACTCAGATCGCCAGCGGCCACAACCTGACCTTCACCGACTTGTTCTCGGATGGCGGCACCACTTTGCGTCTAGAAACCGATGATACCAACAAATATTATGGCGGCGAGGTCAAGACAGTGTCGGCCCGCGGCATTGTTGGGAAAAACTGTAATCGACCCCTATCGTTGTCGGCCCACAAGCAAGCG
Source organism: Pseudonocardiales bacterium (assembly GCA_003243915.1). Classification (GTDB taxonomy): domain Bacteria; phylum Actinomycetota; class Actinomycetes; order Mycobacteriales; family Jatrophihabitantaceae; genus QHCC01. Next base: position 7,242 of record QHCC01000003.1, read on the forward strand.
AATAGCGATGTACATGTGTCCGATGTCAGTTCCGTAAACTGCAATGACGGCCTCGTGCAGTCTGCTGACAACGCGACTTCTTCGGGAACGTTCCTGAATTCGACCATCGATGGGTTTACTGTCATAGGTGGCGCTACCGCCCAGATACCGATCTCAGGTACTAATGGCGGCTGGAATGTCGGTACGTCTACCAGGCCGGTTAGCGTGACCCCAGGCTCATTGTCCTGGTCTGCGAATGTTGGGCACTTTAGTTGCTCGGGTGCGTTCACACTCAAGTCAAATGCCTTTGTGCTCGACGGCGTGCGGCAATCTCCGAGATGTACGAAATAGCGGCATCTGAAGCACGCTATGCCGGTCGTCTACCTCGGGGCTTCAAGATCGAGGTGGTTCGTCGGCGTGTGGACGAGCGAAGGTGTTCGCCCGGTAGGGGTCAGTCAAGAGCTGTCGGCGGTGTTTGCAGCGTACGGGGCTTCGGAGGTCGCATGGTCGGGCCGGTGCTGGCCGATCTGCTGATCGCGTAACGGCGGCGACGCGATCAGCGACCTCCGCGACGCTCGTTGACCAGGCCAGGGTGTTCGGTCGGTCGCGTCGTCTTCCGTCGGCGGCCCCGCTCAAGTCCTCGTTGTAGGCGGTTGGGATCATCGACGCCGGAGCGGGTCCGGGAACCGCATTCGCGGCAGGTATCGACCAAGAGTTGATCTGCCCAAGACGAAGCGAACAGAATGCCAGCCCGCTCGCGCTTCGGGGGAGAACGCGACCGGGCTGGCAGATAATTCAACGATCCAATCGCCGGGAGGGTACTCAACCGGCAGAAATGCTCGTGACGGTGTTCGGCCGGCTCGTCTGCACGAGACTGCGGCTGGCTGCCGGATGTGTTCGCGAGCGGGTGTTGTTGCGCGGCGGGCACCATCGGGGACGCTTGCGGGAAGCAAACGGCCCGCCCCTAGTCCTGCAGGGGCGGGCCGTTCGTCGTGAACGGTGGTCTGCCGGCTGCTGTCGAGCTTCACGTACCAGACGTGCCGATCGAATCCCCCGAGCCCGAGCGACAGCGACTGCTCGGCGGCCATCCGGCTGTGATCGCTGCCCCCGACAGGACAGAAGTCTTCCATGGAAGTAATCAACTGGCAAGGCGGGGATCGGCGTGCTCGGTCAGCAGGTGCTAACCGGACGTCCTGCGACCCTCCCCTCGGAGCGGCCGGCCGGGCGGTCCTTCGCTGAGGACGGCCGAGCGTCCTTGCATTCGTCCGCGAAGCGCGCCATCGTAGATGTAGGCGTTCAGCTCAGCCAGCCGGTGCTGACGCTTAGGCCCGGCCGGTGCCAGTCCTGACCACCTGCCGGGCCGTTCATCGCCTCAGACAAGCCAGGCCTGCCGCGAGCGGCGGCGGCAGTGATGACCCATTCTCTCCACGAGCTGAGGCCTGTCTTCGACGCTTCGCCGGCACGCGCGCAGGTGGACGTGTGAATCACGTCGCCCGCATGTCGTCCTGAAGGCACGAACCGCCGGATCGCGTGCGGCTTCCGAACCCGGATCAGGCCGAGTACCGACCCGCTCATCGCGACCGCGGCGAGCCGCCACCCGCGGGTCAGTCGACGATGAGTTCGGCGAGCACCGGCCAGTGGTCGCTGGGCAACCGGCCCAGCGGCCGGTGGTGACCGATCCAGGCTGTGCGGACCTGGATGCCGGGGCCGACGAGGACGTAGTCGATCCGGGTGCGATCGGTGGCACCGGTGAAGGCGTGTTCGGTACCGCCAGCATCCAGGGGCAGCGCGTCGGTGTAGCCGGCGTCCGCGAGCAGGCGCAACGGCGGCGAAACCGGGTCGTCGTTGAGATCGCCAAGCACGACCCACGGGCGGTCCGGTTCCTGGTTCAGCCACTCGGCGATCAGTCCGGCGCTGCGTTCTCGCGCCACCGTGCCGTGGTGGTCGAAATGGGTGTTCGCCACGCCGAGGCCAGACGAGCCTCGGCGCAACCGGACCAGGGTCACGACGCGGGCCAGGCCGGCGTCCCAGCCTCGCGAACCTGGACGGGTCGGCGTCGGCGAGAGCCATCGAGTCTCGCTGGACTCCACCACCCAACTGCCAGGCGGAACCAGGACGCTGGCGTGCTCGCCGCCACCGTCCGCGTCGCGGCCTGCTCCGAGGATCGTCGCAGCGGGGAATGCGCGGTACAGATCTTCGAGCTGGTCCGGGCGCACCTCCTGCAGGCCGACGATGTCGGCCGAGAACTCACCGATCGCGGCTAGGCAGACCTCGCGGCGGCGCCGCCAGCGATTTGCTCCGTCACGTCCGCGCGAGGTACGGATGTTGAACGACGAAACTCGCAGCTGTTCGGCCAACGCTCTCCTTGCCACCGAGAAGGGGTTACGAACGCGATTTCGCCGACCGTACTCGGCGTCGGCTGGGCGCACGTAGTGGTGTTCACGGCTGATTCTCACCGGCCAAGGCCCGGTGGTGGCTGTAGGTGCGAAGGAACGGAAAGGGCCTCATCGCGGGTGGCGATGCTCTGGTCCACCGCGAGCAAGCAGAGCAACCGCACCGGCTTGCTGATATTGGCAGCGGCATGGAGCTTGTGATGCCCGTCCAGCAGGAAGTGCGCCAAGCACCAGTGAGTGCGGTCCGGCTCCTCGACGCCTGCATGCGCGACCGCCGGCTGGCAGACGTCAACGATCGACAGCGCGAGGCAGGTCGGGTTCGGCGAGCCGGCAAGTGTCAGTTCATGCTGAGTGACCCGCGTGGCGTCGTTCAGCTCGGCGGGACCATCGGGACCACGAACTCGTGCAGTTCTGCCTTATCGCCGAGGGCAGTGTCGGTAGCGCGGTAGTAGGAGGTGCGCGGGTAGTCCGGCAGTCCCCAGAACGCGTCGATGCCCTACGTGCGCGGCTGGTCCTCCGAGAAGTAGTCACCGGGCTTCATCGGGTGCACGAGACGCGGACGCACCTCGAGCAAGATCGGCAGGTAGTCGCCCTCCGGAATGACGCCCGACGCGGAGGACAGGACGTCCGGCTCGATCACGTCGATGCCGGCGTTCAACTGCTCGCTCAGGGACTCGATCGACAGCGTACGGTTGGCGCCCTCCATGCGCTGGAACAGGAAGGGGCAGGTGCCGCACCAATAGCTCAGCTCGAACGCGTGGCGTGAGTCCAGCTCGAGGTAGCGGCGCCCGCGCCAGGCGCCGTTCGGAAGCTCGCCCGTTGCGAACTGCAATGGCGACGTCGCGGAACCGAGGTGCACCACGTCGGCGGTGGCGAGAACGCGAGTGTGTCGGGTCACGAGATGATCCTGGCCGAGGCCGCAAGCCTGATGTCACCTGACCAGGCGCAGGGTCTGCTCCGATCGGGGGCCGGCAATTACCAGGTGTTGATGTGCAGCACCTCGTCGAGCGGCGCGCGCGGTGCCGGTCTGAAGCTGTCGCCGGTGTAGAAAGCGGTCGGGATGAGGGCCCCCTGGTGGATGCCAGACGGCAGGCCGAGCAGCTGCGCGACGTCTGCTTCGCGGGCGAGATGCAGGGTCGTCCACGCGGTACCGAGACCACGTGCCCGAGCCGCCAGCATGTAGCTCCACGCGGCTGGCAGCAGCGAACCCCACAGCCCTGCCTGGTTGCCGGGAGGCAATTCCACGCCCGCCCTGATGCACGGGATGACGAGCAACGGCACCTCGCCCATGTGGTCACCGAGCCACGCCACGCTCTCGCCTACCCGCCGCTGGACGGGCGCCCGCTCGGGATCGTCGGCGAACAGCCGCGCCGCCGCCCCTCGCGACGCGAGGTACTCCTCGGTCGTCTCGCGGTAGATGTCACCGATGCGGTGACGGAGCTCGGAGTCCACGACGACGATCCACTGCCAGCCCTGCCTGTTCGAACCCGAAGGGCCCTGCAGCGCGATCTCGAGGCATTCGCGTACGAGGTCCATCGGCACCGGACGGCTGAGATCCAGGCGCTTGCGCACGGCGCGGGTGGTCGTGAGCAGTTCGTCGGGCGAGAGCGGCACCGTCGGCATGTCGCGATCATGCCAGTGGTCCGGCCCAGTGCCGGGGAGTCCCTCGGAGGCAGTACGGTTCGGGTGGGCGAAGGGGGCACGTGGCATCGAAGGTCGTAGGCATGGCCGCCCATCAGCGGACTGTGGACGCGGTGCAGGCAAGTTATCGCCGCATCCCCGCCATGACGCAGCTACGCCTGGCGAAGCGGACCTCGAACCTGTTCCGCCCCCGCACCCGGACCGGCGCCGGTGTGGAGGTAGGCGACCTCGACAACGTGATCGCCGTCGATGTGCAGGCGTGCACGGCTGAGGTTCAAGGCATGTGCACCTATGAGCGCCTCGTGCAGGTGACACTCGCGCACGGACTGATGCCCTCGGTCGTTCCCCAGCTGAAGACGATCACGCTCGGCGGCGCCGTCGCGGGACTGGGAATCGAGTCCTCCTCGCTGCGCAACGGACTGCCGCACGAATCGGTCCTGGAGATGGACATCCTTACCGGCTCCGGAGAGCTCGTCACCGCAAGCGCTGAGCAGCACAGCGACCTGTACGAGGCCTTTCCGAACTCCTACGGCAGTCTCGGTTACGCCGTGCGGTTGCGGATCCGACTCGAGCCGGTGTCCCCGTACGTCGCGCTCAGACATGTTCGCTTCCGCAGCATCGACCAGCTCACGGCCGCCGTCGACGAGGTGGGCAGGACCGGCAATTGGCAGGGCGAACAGGTCCACTTCATCGACGGGGTTGTGTTCACGCCCGCCGAGTCCTACCTCAGCCTGGGCAGCTGGTCCACGCGGGGGCAGCCGAGCGACTACACCGGGCAGCAGATCTACTACAGATCGATCCGGGATCGCGATCGCGACTGCCTCACGGTGCACGACTACCTCTGGCGCTGGGACACCGACTGGTTCTGGTGCTCAGCCGCGTTCGGAGCCCAACATCCGGTGCTGCGCCGCCTTTGGCCCCGCCGTTACCGGCGCAGCGACGTCTACCACCGCATCCTCGGGCTGGAGAACCGTTACGGCATCGCCGCCAAGCTGGATAGCCGGCTCGGGCGGCCGGCCCGCGAGCGCGTCGTGCAAGACGTCGAGGTGCCGCTGGAGCAGACCGCGGGATTCCTGGCATGGTTCACCGATCACGTGGGTATGGCACCGGTGTGGATATGCCCATTGCGGACGCGCCAGAGTTGGCCGCTCTACCCGCTCGAGCCCGCGCGCACCTACGTCAACGTCGGCTTCTGGGGGACCGTGCCCATTCGACCGGGCTTGCGGGACGGTGACGTGAACCGGGCCGTGGAACAGGCGGTGAGCGACTTCGGCGGTCACAAGTCGCTGTACTCCGACGTGTACTACGACCCTGACACGTTCGATGCCATGTACGGCGGCGAGACGCTGCGAACTGTGAAGAAGCGATACGACCCGGAGGACAGACTCACCGGGATGTACGAGAAGGTGGTCGGTAGCCGATGACTATTGCAGATCTGGTGCGCACAGTGAGCGACGGCGAGATCCCCATGCGGGTCGAGGCTTTCGACGGCTCGGTCGCGGGCAGCTCCGCACGTGGGCTGACGTTGAAACTGCACAACGAGCGCGGCCTGCGCTACCTGATCACCGCTCCCGGTGATCTGGGACTGGTGCGCGCTTACGTGTCGGGTGATCTGGAACTCATCGGCACACCCCCCGGCGATCCGTACCCGGCGATGCAGGCGCTGGCGGCATGGCGTTTCCGCCGCCCCCGCGCCGGTGAACTGCCCGGCCTGCTCAAGGAGATCGGGCTTCGCAGGCTCGTGCCGCCCGAGCCGCCCGCGCAGGAGGCATTGCCCAGGATGCGGCGGGCGCTGGAGGGAATGCGCCACTCGCGTAAGCGTGACGTCGAGGCGATCAGCAAGCACTACGACGTGTCCAACGAGTTCTACGGCTATGTCCTGGGCCGGTCGATGGCCTACACCTGCGCGGTCTTCACCAAGCCCGACGTCGGCTTGGACGAGGCTCAGGAAGAGAAGTTCGATCTCGTGGCGCGCAAGCTTGCTCTCGAACCGGGGATGCGGCTGCTCGACGTCGGCTGCGGCTGGGGCGGCATGGCGCTGCACGCGGCAAAGCACTACGGGGTGCAGGTCGTTGCGATCACGCTGTCCAAGGCGCAGGCCGACTGGGCCGCGGCGGCGGTCGAGCGCGACGGCATGGCTGGCCAGGTCCGTGTGTTGCACGGCGACTACCGTGACGCGCCAGGCTCGGCCTACGACGCGATCAGCTCGATCGGGCTCCTCGAACACGTCGGTGTCGCGCACTACGGCCCGTACTTCAGGTTCCTCCGCGACAAATTGCGTGACGGGGGGCGGTTGCTGAACCATTGCATCACCCGTCCCGACAACCGCTCACCGTCACACACTGGCGCGTTCATCGATCGCTACGTCTTCCCGGACGGAGAACTGACGGGCTGCGGCCGGATCATCAGCGAGGCGCAGAACGCCGGATTCGAGGTGCGCCATGAAGAGAATCTGCGCGAGCACTACGCACTCACCCTGCAGGCATGGTGCGCCAACCTGACCGCGAACTGGGATGCCTGCGTGCGCGAGGTAGGTGTCCAGACCGCGCGGGTGTGGGGCCTGTACATGGCCGGCTCGCGCTTCGGCTTCGAGACCAACAAGGTTCAGCTGCACCAGGTACTCGCGGTGAATACGCCGAGGGACGGCGACGCGTCCTTCCCGCTCCGCCAACCCTGGTGACCGCGCGAGGTCCCTCGCGGCCCGGCTCCGCGGGCGTCGAGTTGATCCGCCTACGGGTGCCCGGCCTCGGCGCCCGCGCAGTCTATGGCGTCTGGACGAGCCCGACGACGTTGCCGTCGGCGTCCTGCACGGAGGCGATGAGCTTGCCGCCGCCGACATCGCTGGGCGCCTCCAGCTCCGTCGCGCCGGCTTCGAGCAGCTGCGCGACGCTGTCCTTGATGTCCGCGACGGGCCAGTAGCAGACTGGTCCGGTCATACCCTTGCTGTGACCGTTCGGATCCAGGCCGATTTCCTGGTGCTCGGTGTTGAATTGGACGTAGTAGACCTCATCCATGACTGGCTGCAGGCCCAGCAGCGTGCCGTACAGCGTCTTGGCTCGGGCCAGGTCCGTGACTGGATAGATGACGGTCTTGAGAGCAGCGCTCACGAGTAGCTCCTCGGATGGGTGCGTCACATCGGCGGGGGTTCGCCGGTCATTGATATGACATTTCCCGACGAAAGAATGTGACCGATGGACGATCACGACTGGCTGGCCCGGAGATTCGAGGACAACCGGACCCACCTGCGGGCAGTGGCGTTTCGGATCCTCGGTTCGCGCAGCGACGCCGAGGACGCCGTCCAGGAGGCGTGGCTGAGGCTGAGCCGCTCGGACACCAGCGAGGTGGCGAACCTCGGCGGCTGGCTGACCACAGTCGTCGCGAGGGTGTCGCTGAACATGCTGCAGACGCGCAAGTCCCGGCGCGAGGAGCCTCAGGGCACGCAGCTGCCGGACGCGCTCGCAGGCCGGTCGGACACGACGCGTCCCGAGGACGAGGCGCTGCTTGCCGACTCAGTCGGCCCGGCGCTGCTCGTGATCCTGGACACCCTCGACCCAGCGGAGCGACTCGCGTTCGTGCTGCACGACATGTTCGCCGTGCCCTTCGACGACATCGCCCCCATCGTGGGCCGTTCGTCCGCGGCGGCGCGCCAGCTCGCCAGCCGGGCGCGTCGACGCGTCCAGGGAGCCGATACCCCGGCCGGGCCGGATCGCGTCCGCCAGCGAGAAATCGTGGCTGCATTCCTCGCCGCCTCGCGCAACGGCCAGTTCGACACGCTGCTCGCGCTGCTCGATCCAGAAGTCGTGCTACGAGCCGATGACGTGACCGTAAAGATGGGTGCGGCGGCAGAAGTGCTCGGTGCGCCGGCCGTTGCCGAAACGTTCTCCGGGCGGGCGCGAGCCGCGCGGCCGGTGCTCATCGATGGTGAACCCGGTGCGATGTGGGCGGTGGATGGCCGGCCCCGCGTCGTGTTCGGATTCACGATCACGGCCGGAAGGATCGTGGGCATCGACATGATCTCCGACCCGACGATCGTGGGCGAACTCGATCTCGAGATCCTCACCGGCTGACGAGCTCGTCCCGGGCGGCGGCAATGACTGCCGCTACGGACCGGTTAAAGGGCGACACGATCGACGATCGCTACGTGATGTGACCTGAATTCTCGCGTTCACCATCCGCGGTACCGGCGGGAATGCTTAGGTTCCTTGTGTGCATCAGGTTGAGATCTCGATCGAGGACCCGCGCAGCGAGGACGTCCGCGAGTTGCTCGGGCGCCACCTCGCGTTCGCGAATTCGCACAGCCCGCCTGAGGACGTGCACGCTCTTGACCTAGCCGGGCTGCTCGATCCTGCTCTCACGTTCTTCAGCTTCCGCCTCGACGGTGAGCTCCTCGGGATCGGCGCGCTGAAGCAGCTTGACGCGCGCCACGCGGAGGTGAAGTCCATGCACACCGTCGAGGCGGCGCGAGGGCGAGGGATCGGCGCAGCGATGCTCGGGCACCTCATCGGCGTCGCGCGCGATCGCGGCTGTCGCCGGGTGAGCCTCGAGACAGGGTCCATGCCGGCGTTCGCCGCCGCGCGCTCGCTTTACGAGAGCGCAGGATTGCGCCCCTGCGGGCCGTTCGGCGACTACCGGCCGAGTCCGAACAGCATGTTCATGACGCTGTCGCTCGACGGCCCACCCGACGCGGATCACGGGGCCGGGGCGGCCCGCGCTGATCGCTCGCTCAACCCTCGGGTCAGGCGTCGTGCTGTCGCGCCGTGATGCCCCGTTGGCGAACGGTGTGGGCTGACCGGTCATGATGTGCAGGTGGCAGAAATCCGCTCGCGACGTCGGCTGATGCAGGTCGCGGTCGCCCTGGTCGCTGTGGGCCTCGTAGCCGGCTGCTCCCCGTCCCGAACCGCGTCACGAACCCCGGCAACCGACCGGGCCGCCCGCACTGATCTCACGAGCTCCCGCGCCCCGGCGACTCAGGTGCCCGCAGCCGCCACCTCCACGCCGCGGACTACCGCGGCACTGCGCCCCGGTGAACGCTGGATCGATCTCCCGATGCCGGGCGGCAGCTACCGTCCGCAGGCCGAGGCGGGGGGAACCGACGACTACCGGTGCATCCTGCTGGATCCGAGGATCTCTGCCGATTCGTTCCTGTCCGGAGTGGTCCTGGTACCTGGCAACCGCAAGCTTGTTCACCACGCGATCCTCTACCGGGTCGATCCCGAGCAGGTCGGTGCCGCGACGGCCAGGGACGCCGAAGATCCACGACTGGGCTGGTCGTGTTTCGGCGACCCGGGCCTGCCCGGCAAGGCGAACGGTCTCGGCCGGCTCGACTCAGCGCCCTGGGTAGCTGCCTGGGCCACGTCCGGTGGTGAGCAACGCTTCGCCGCCGGCACCGGCCAGAACCTGAAGCCTGGCACCCGCCTCGTCCTCCAGATGCACTACAACCTGCTCAACGGTGGCGGCACCGACAGCAGTGTGGTGAAGCTCCGCGTTGCCCAACCCGGAGCCCACCTGCAGCCTCTGCATACCCTGCTGCTTCCAGCCCCTGTCGAGTTGCCGTGCCCCGCGAACGAGCACGGGCCGCTGTGCAACCGCGACGCATCGGTGATCGACGTCGACCGGCGGTTCGGCGGCTATTCCGGGGCAACTGTGGCGGGGCTGCAGCTGCTGTGCGGCGGTTCGCCGACCCATCCCACGGCCGGACCGACCCAGACGTGCGCGCGAGCGGTTCCCGGCACCATCCAGATCAGGGCGGTGGCCGGGCACATGCACCTGCTGGGCAAGTCCATCCAGATCGACCTGGAACACCAGGACGGAAGCCGCCAGCGTCTGCTGGACGTCAGAGTGTGGAACTTCGACGACCAGCGCGCCACGGTGCTGGCCGGGGCGGTGACGGTGCGCTCGGGCGACCGGCTCAGGGTCACCTGTACCCATGACGCGACGCTGCGCGAGAAGTTGCCCGAACTGGCCAAGCTGCCGCCCCGCTACGTCGTGTGGGGGGCCGGATCATCCGATGAGATGTGCCTCGGCATCATCAGCTACACCCAGACCTGACCGGCATCGGGGGCCGGACACGGCTCGGCCGGAAACCGGAGACCGCGGCTCGGCCTCCCGCGGCCGGCATCCGTGAGTCCGCTGGAGAAGCACCAGCTTGCCGAGGTGGCTACAGCTGGCGGGTGAGATTGACGGAATTGCCGTCCGGGTCCTGGACATGCGCGACCCGCTGTCCCCACGGCATGTCATTCGGTGCTCCGAGGGTGTGCCCGCCGCAGGCCCGCACACGCGGCAGAAGTGCATCGACGTCTGCAACCTCCACGCTCAGCAGGAATCGCTGCTTGGCGTCGGGCTCGACGCCGTCATCGGCCACCAGTCCGAGTGGGCTGTCGCCGATCCGCAGCCCGAGGTAGAAGGTGGGTCCGGAGTCCGGCACCCGCATCGTCTCCTCCGCTGCGAGCAGGTCGCGGTAGAAGGCGTGCAGCCGCTCCAGGTCCGCCGTCATGATCACCGGTGTGATGGTGGCTGCCATGGATCCTCTTTCGTCGTAGGGGTTGTGGTGAAACGGTCGGCGCCCTCGCCGCGTAGCCGACCGGCCGGAAGGCTCCGGCCGCACACTGCGAGGACGAGGTCTTGCGCGTTTCCACGGACCGGCGCCCCTGACCCGAAGGACCAGTGCATGTCCTCGGCGCACAGTTCGACGCCGTGCAGGGCCACCCCGAAGTGCTTGACTCGATTCGGGACGAGCCCGTCCAGGACGATGCGCAGACGACGTTGCGAGATCACCTCACTGCGCAGATCCACGTCGGTCACCGGGGTGGCCCTGGCCGAGGCGTTGGGGCGTGATGTTCGTCGTGACTCATCGCAGCGTCCTTCCGGAAGGGGGTTTGCCCCACCGACGAACGGGATCACGGCGAATGGACATCACGCGGGCACATTCCCGGCTTTCCGCCGGGGCGGAGCGTCAACCCCGGACTTCGTCGAGTCGGCGGCTGAGGTAGCGGCGTTCGGACGCCGTGGTCGTCGATTCGAGCGCCTCACGGTAGGCGGCCTCGGCCTCCGCGGAGCGGCCGAGGCGGCGCAGCAGGTCCGCCCGGGTGGCAGGCAGCAGACGGTACCCGGCCAGTGTCCCGGACGCCTGCAGCTGCTCGACGATGGCCAGGCCGACGGCGGGGCCGTCAGCCATGGCGACCGCAACCGCGCGGTTCAACTCCACGACCGGTGACGGACTCAAGCGCTCAAGCTGTCCGTACAGCCCGGCGATCTGGGTCCAGTCGGTGTCTGCCGCCGCTGCCGCGACCGAATGACATGCAGCGATCGCCGCCTGGATCTGGTACGGGCCGGGGCGGTTACGGTGCAATGCCTCGTCGAGAACCGCGACGCCCGCAGTGATCATGTCGGCGTCCCACAGCCGGCGGTCCTGATCCTCGAGCGTGACCAGATCACCGGCGGCGTCGACCCTGGCGGGGCGGCGAGCGTCATGTAACAGCATCAGGGCGAGCAGACCTGCCGCCTCCGCTTCGTCGGGCATGAGGGCAGCCAGCACCCGGGCGAGTCGGATCGCTTCGGCGCTCAGGTTGTGCCGCAGCAAATCCTCGCCCGAGGTGGCGGAGTAGCCCTTGTTGAACAGTAGGTACAGCACGGCGAGGACGGCCGGAGTCCGCTGCGGCAGCAGGTGCGCCGGCGGGACCCGGTACGGGATGCCGGCGTGGCGGATCTTCTGCTTGGCCCGGACGAGGCGCCTGGCGATTGTCTGTTCGCCCACCAGCAGCGCCCTGGCGACCTCCACCGTGGTGAGGCCGGCCAGGGTGCGCAGGGTGAGTGCGACCTGTGACTCCAAGGACAGCGCGGGGTGGCAGCAGGTGAACATCAGCCGCAGCCGGTCGTCGGGTACCGCACCGTCGTCCGGCCGGCAGTCCCGCTCCGGTTCGGACGTCCGGTCGGCAACCTCGCGCAGCTTGGCGGCGCCGACGGCCTCCCGGCGCAGGCGGTCGGTTGCCCGATGCCGGGCCGTCGTCGTCAACCACGCCCCGGGGCCGGGTGGGGATTCCGTCGCGGGGCCAGCGTTGCAGGGCAAGGGCGAAGGCATCTTGTGCGGCGTCCTCGGCGAGATCCCAGTCGCCCGTGAACCGGATCAGGGTGGCGACGACCTGGCCCCACTCGTCCCGGAAGGCCTGCGCGACCGCGGCCTGGACCTGCTCGATCATGCCTGCAGTACAGGCGCCTGACGCACCGGACGGATCTCCAGAGCGCCGTAGCGGGCCGCCGGGTGCTTCGACGCGACCTCGATCGCCTGGTCGAGGTCGTCGCACTCGATCAGGCAGAAACCGCCGATCTGTTCCTTCGTCTCTGCGTACGGTCCGTCAGAGAGAACGAGTCGATCCTCGCGGACCCGGACCGTGGTCGCGTCGGTGGGTGGATGCAGCCCGGCCGCACCCCGCAGCACACCGCGTGCCTGCATCTCCTGGTCCCATCCGCCGCACCCGTCGTCGGCGTGGGCTGCGGCGGCCTCGTCGCCGCAGATGAGCAGCAGATACCGCATCGGCCCTCCTGCTTCTCGCTGCCCGGGCGGGCAGCGCATCCCGAACATTCAATCAGTAGGTACCGACCGCGGGAGCGGCACTTGCGTCGCGTTCATCCCCCGTGCGGTGGATCGGCGGCGCCCATGCTGGGCGGGTGATGAGACAGAACGGGTGTCCTACCGGATCGGCGTACACGTGGGACCGAGCGTCCCCACCCGAGAGGGCTCGGGCGCCCAACTTCACGACTTCCAGACCCGCCGCGTCGACATCGTCGACCATGACGTCCAGGTGGTACTGCTGCGGCCGGTCGGCCTGTGGCCACACCGGTGGCTGGTAATCGGGGGCGAGCTGGAAGGCGAAGCCTGATGTCGTGTCGTCCTCGGCGATCACCACCCAGTCCCGGCTTCGGTAGGTGACGGCCAAGCCGAGCAGCTTGGAATAGAATCCGGCCAAGACGGCGGGGTCCGGGCAGTCGATGACCACATGATGCGCGCGTCCGATCACAACCTCGATCCAACTCTCCTCGGCACCGGCGCCGACTGCCGTCGGCAGCAGCGGCTCAGTGCTCTTGTCGTTTGTCCTGCCCCGGTGGGTCGTCCTTCGCCGAATCGACGTCCGGCTCTGATCCGGATTCCTTGTCGTCTGACTCGTCCTGCTCGTGTGGACCAGGGATGTCACTGGTGCCATCGACTGCGGTGCCCGTGTACAGGCCGTCGTCGGGGTCGAAGTCGATCTTTGACCGGTCGACGTAATCGTGCTCGTTCGCATCGCTGTCCTGGCTCTGATCTTTCTTCTTCTGGTCCGGTTCCCGCTCGCTGTCCACAGTGACTCCCTCTCGTCATGACCGGCTACCCGTCAAACCAGTGTCGCGTGTCGGACGCGCGACCCCGGTGTCGCGCGACACTAAACCTCCGGACTTGCCGGTGCGGTTCATTCTGACGGGCAGCGCTGGGCGGTCAGGGGATCGGGGCGCTCGCGAGGGTGAAGAACGCGAGCCCGACGACGACGAGGACGATCGCGCCGGCGCCACACAGGCAGCCGGCGACTCGCCGTGACCTGGAGCTGCGCGCGCGGCTTGCCGTGGCGAGCATGGTGATACCGGCCGCGATGTTCAGGGCTAGCGCGAGCCCGGTGCCGAGCCAGAGCCTGTCCACCTGGTTGCAGTACGAGATATTGCCCGAGTCGGTGCACATGGCAACGCCGATGCCCGAAACGAGCCATCCGCATCCCAGCGTCGTTGCCGCTACCAGCTGGGTGACGCCCGTGATGACGAAGCCGCGCCGGCCGGCGACGGAGGCGGATCGACTGTGTGACGCAACCAAGCTCATGTCGCGATTCTGGCTGGGCGCAGTTGGGCGTGCGTGAGCAGCAGTACTCAAACGTGCCGATGACCATGCGCGCGAACAAGCCTTGTAACGTCATCATCGTGGTATTCACCGACACCGAGATCGACTACCTGGCCGGCCAGCGCCTGGGCCGGTTGGCGACCGTCCAGGACAGCGGGGTCCTGCAGGTCAGCCCGGTGGGGTTCTCCTACAACTCCGATACCTCGACGATCGACATCCGTGGCTACAACCTGGCGAAGAGCCAGAAGTTCCGCAACATCGCTCGCAATGGGCGTGCAGCCTTCGTCGTCGACGACCTCGCCTCGGTTGAACCGTGGCGGGTGAGATGCGTCGAGATTCGCGGCGTCGCGGAGGCCATCGAGGACGAGAGCGGCCCGGTGATCCGGCTGCATCCCAAGCGGGTCATCGCCTTCGGCATCGACGAGCCGGACACCGACGCTCACAGCCTGAGCACGAACAGCCGCAACATCACATAGTTCACCATCGACGGGCGACCGCTCAGCGATCGCCGTCGATGAGTTCGGACACGGGCTCGGTCGATTCGAGCTGAACGACCTCGATCTCGGGACTTTCCCCGGCCGGCCACTCGGCGCGCAGCTTGCGCGCGAAACCCTCGGCCGCCTCGACGGCGGGGAACGGTCCAGCTGCCCGGACGCGCCGCGTCTGATCCCAGTTCGGCGTGAACGTCACCACCCACAACGCTTCGTAGCTCATGGTGGGGACCCTAGTGGTCTGTCTGGGAGATGACCTGGCGGCGCCGGTGGCACCGAGGGTCGCCTCGCCGCATTGTCGTCGTCGTCGTCCAGGCACACACCGGTACGGCCTCCTCCGCCTTGCGAGCCCCGTCTGGGACTCAGGTCGCGGGGTCACCTTCGGTGGTGGCGGGCACCTCGACGACACCGGCCGGAGCGAGCTGGAACCGCCCCCCGCAAGCCGGGCACATCAGCAGCGGCGGCTGGACCGGATCGTGACGACCGGCAACGACCTGCAGCTGGGTGTCGTCACCGGGACACACTGCATAGTCCACCCGCGCAGGATAGCGACCTCGGTCGGAGCGTCCTGCCATAGTGACGCCGTCCGGCGAGCGAACGAGGGGAGCGCGCGATGACGAGCGGGCAGATGCCCTCGCGCCCAATCGGATGGTGGCTGAAGCAAGCCGACGCTCACCTCGATGCGGCCTTCGATCGAAGCCTCGAGGGGCGCCCGGTCGATCGACGCGGGTGGCAGGTCCTGGCTTCGCTGGCAAAGTGTCCGACCAGCCGTTCGGAGCTGGTCGCCTCCCTCGCCATCTTCGATTCGCCCAGCGCCGTCGACGCGGTCGTCAGGGACCTGCGCTCGCGTGGCTGGGTCGAGGAGTCCGCCGGGGTGCTGCGACTCACTTCGAACGGCGAACTGGAACACGCTGCCCTTGCCCCGCTGGTGGCCGGTGTGCGAGCCCGGGTTGCCGAAGCTCTGCCACAAGACGACTACGTCACCCTCGTCCAGCTTCTCCAACGACTGGTCGAGGCGGTGTGACCGCAGGGAAGTGCTGCGGCGCGGCGTGCGGCCTCGTCTAGAATCCCCGCTCGTGATCATCAGGGTGGCTGGTGAGCGGGACTGGCCGCACATCTATCCCTTCTTCTGCGCGATTGTCGCCGCCGGCCAGACGTACGCCTTTCCGGAGAACCTGTCATTGGGTGAGGCCCGACCGTGGTGGATGGAGCCGCCGCCGGGCCAGAGCGTGGTGGCCGTCGACGGCGACACAGTTCTCGGCTCAGCCAAAATGGGTCCGAATCGACCTGGGCGGGGATCCCATGTTGCCACGGCCAGCTTCATGGTCGACCCGGATCACTGTGGCCGGGGCGTAGGCCGGGCCCTGGGTCGGCACAGTGTCGACTGGGCCCGGGCCGCCGGGTACCGCGGCATTCAGTTCAACGCGGTCGTAGAGACCAACCTGGCGGCGGTCCACCTCTGGCAGACGCTGGGGTTCGAGATCCTCGCTACGGTGCCCGAGGCCTTCGATCATCGCGAGCAAGGACTCGTCGGCCTGCACGTGATGTATCGGCATCTCTAGCGAGCGCCATTGGCCACGCTCTGCTGGAGTCGCTCGATCGCGGGGACTTTGCGCCGCCGGGCGGCATATATCGCCAACTAGGGCTCAGCGGTGCTGAGCCGCCGCACGCTTCAGAGACCGGCGCAGCTGGAGAATGCGAACCGTACCCGGCAACGCCGCGATCAGCAGGCCACACACCGCCGCGATCACCATCAGCAGTCCGAGCGACATGTGCCCGCTCCAGCCAAGGAAGTGGATCGATGCCCGGCTGGTGTTCTGCGCGATGAAGATGATCAGCAGGACGAGGACGACCGATGCGGTGATCAACCCGATCCAGACGCCGCTGACCCTGGTCCGCCGGACGTGACCCTTGCTGTCCAACCCTGGATGACGCGCCGGTGTCTCGGGCCCCTCGGCGGCTCCCGGTTGGGCAGGCTGTTCCGCGACCGGGTAGCCGGATGTGGGCATCGGCTGCTGCTGGGGGTACTCCGTTCCCGAGGCCGGCGGGTACTGGGACGGGGGGTACTGGGACGGGGGGTACTGGGACGGCAGAGGCTCCCCGCCAGGAGGAGTGGGCGGATAGGGCGTGGACATCGGGACCTCCTCGGGAGAGCAGCCGATCCTGAGTGACAGGTCGATCCGCTGAAAGCGAAGCGGCCACGCCGTGGGAACGCAGGCCGGTCGGCATCCCCAGTGTGCCCAGATGGCCGAGCCGCTAAGCACGCAGGCCAGGCACTGCCGCTAAGCACGCAGGCCGACCGAGCCGAGGCCGTCAGTCGGACTAACCACTGAGGTGGGGGTAGGCTAGGAATAGTTGGCTTGGAAATAACTGGCTCAGAAAGATTCCATGGTCATGCGGCCGATGGGTGAGCTGAGACGGTCAGGCCAGCGCGATCGGGGGCGCGACATGGCAAGCCTGGACACTCGTTCCCGGGCCGACGGCGGCACAACGTACCGGGTTCGGTGGATGCTCGACGACGCTGAGCGCCACGAAGGCGCGCCGGGCGGATCGGAGACGTTCAACACCCTGGCCCGCGCGCAGTCCTTCAAGAGACTTGTGGAGGAGTGCGGCGAGCAGTGGCCCGAGGGTTGGGTCAAGGGTCGCGGCCACAAGGTCAGGGCTCGACCTCGCGTGGTCTCCGGCGGCGACTGGCGGGGGAACAGCCCGCGTGGATCCACCTGCCAGCTGTGCGGGCTGGTGATGCCGACGGGCCAGTGGGGCTTTGCCGACGGCCCGCTTTGCCGCCCGGACGACCAATCGCGGCAGAACTGTTACCAGCTCTGGGTCGAGCACGGCGTGCGCCCCGAGCGGGGGCGCTCGATGCGGCAGCGCCCGAAGCGGCAGCGGCCCAAGGGACGTTCCCTCGGTTGACACCGAACGGACCCTCGAGTCCGCGTGTCCGCTCCGACGTGATCCGGCGTTCTGGGCAGCCAACGTACCGTTTCGCCTGACGCCTGGTGCCGGTCCATTACCCTGCTCGAATGGATCGGGTGGAGAAGGCGCTGCACGCCGTCGACCTGTCCGGTCGCGGACTCGAAGTAGGGCCGTCGTACAACCCCCTCGTGCCCAAGTCCAGTGGCCACCGGATCGAAACCGTCGACCACGCCCATGCCGAGGAACTGGTCGCCAAGTACACCGCCATGGGCTTGTCGGAGGAACACATCGCCCGGATCGAGCCGGTCGACCACCTGTGGGCCGGCGGCTCGCTGCTGGACGTGGTCCCCGACCACGGCAGCTACGACTACATCCTCGCGTCGCACTTCATCGAGCACACCGTGGACCTGGTGCGCTTCCTCAAAGATTGTGAGGTCCTGCTGCGCGACGGCGGGCGGCTCTCCCTTGTCGTTCCGGACAAGCGGTTCTGTTTCGACCGCTTCCAGCCGCTGTCGACCGTGGGGGACGTCATTGACGCCTACCACGCCAAGAACACCTTCCATACCGCCGGACCGCTCGTGGATCACCAGGCCTATGCGTGCACCAGCGGCGGCGCGCTGATCTGGTCGGCCGATCACCGCGCGCCGGTGGAACTGCAGTTCCCGAATCTCGAGGGTGCCGCAGAGGCAGCCCGAAACGGTCTGGCACAGCAGGCCTATTTCGACACCCACCGATGGAAGTTCACGCCCACGTCCTTCGAGTTGCTCATCGACGATCTCGCCGTGATGGGGCTGCATTCCTTCGGCGTCGTCGAGAGCCTGCCGACCGAGGGATTCGAATTCTTCGTGACGTTGGGCAACGGGACGCCGCGGTCCGAGCCACGCAAGCGAGTTACCACTCTGCAGGTCATCGAGGACGAACTCGCGCAGACGGCATCGGACGAACCGAGCCCCGGCACCGGCGCCGAGATTCGCCGCCAGGCCGATGTGCTGCGCGAGCAGAACGCCCGGCTGGAGCAGGACAATGTCCGGCTGGAACAGGAGATCACCGAGCTGCGAGCCTCGACGTCATGGCGGCTCACCGCCCCACTGCGCAGCGTCGTGACCAGGCTGCGGGGGCACCGCGCCGGCTGACGGTCGCCGGCTGACGGTCGCCGGGCAGCAGTCTCATGCGGTGCCGGCTGATGTGTTGCCGAGCTCGCCGCGCGTCGGGATGCTAGAGCGATGAGGACGGCGCAGGTCACGAACGACGTGGTCAATCAGTCCGTTCGGGGCCGCCCGGATGACCTCGTACACTTGGCCGTGGCGGACTATCACGGATACCGTCAGCGCGGCCTGGCGCCGGCATACCATCGCGGCCTCCCGTCGCCGTTCCTGACATTGATCTTCACGGTCGAAGAGCCTCTGGAGATCGCACGGCATGTGGACGCGCGGCGCCCGGCCGGCGTCTACGACACCCTCGCCGGCGGCCTGCACACGACGCCGGCGATGATAAGGCACCACGGCGCGCAGTCGGGTATCCAGTTGCGGGTCGATCCGCTGGCCGCCCGGGCGCTGTTCGGGCTGCCCGCCGGCGAGCTGGCCGGCTGTGACGGCGATGCCACCGAGGTTCTCGGGCGGGCTGCCGCCGAGGTGCACGAACAGCTTCGCGAGACCACGTCATGGGCGCGCCGCTTCGCGGTCCTCGACCGGGTTCTCGGCCGGGTGCTGAGCGACCGCACCGGGCAGGCCGGCGCCCCGCCTGACGCGGTGGCACAGGCCTGGCGGCTGCTGCTCGGCAGCGGCGGACGGCTGCCGGTGCGCGCGCTGGCGAGCGCAGTCGGCTACAGCGAGCGGCACCTGACCAACCAGTTCCGCACCGAACTGGGGCTCCGTCCCAAGGCGGCCGCACGCGTGATCCGCTTCGACCGTGCGCGCCGGGACTTGCAGCGCGATCCGAGCTCCGGGCCCGTCCTCATCGCGGAGGTGGCCGCCCGCCACGGCTACTACGACCAATCCCACCTCGTGCGGGACTTCGTCGACTTCGCCGGCTGTGCGCCGAGCCGCTGGTTGGCCGAGGAGTTCGGAAACGTCCAAGCTGCCGAGGCCTGCGAGGGTGCAGGCTGGCCGGCATGAGCGATACGACACCACCTGCCCAGGTCTGGCCCACCCTGCGTGCTCGCGACGCGCGCGCCCTGATCCGCTTCCTCGTCGACGTTGTCGGGTTCGAGGAGACCTCGGTCGTCGGTGCGGGCGATGTCGTGCACCACGCCCAGCTGTCCTGGCCACTGGGCGGCGGGATCATGCTCGGCTCGGCCCGTGAGTCCGACGGCGACCGGTGGCCGCTGCGGCCGGGCAGCTTCGGTGCCTATGTGGTCGCTGATGACATCGACGCGCTGCACGCCCGGATCGCGGCGGCCGGCGCCCAGATTACCGAAGAGCCGCACGACACCGACTACGGCTCGCGCGACTTCGCACTACGCGATCCCGAAGGCAACCGGTGGTCCTTCGGTACCTACCGCGGCGAGCCCCGCAAGGTTTGACCGCCGGCCCGCGGGCCTGGTCCCGCCGCGCCGGCCGTTGTCAGGGCGCGGACTTAGAGTGACCGACCGGGCGCCAGCTCGGGCGACGACGCGAGGAAGGAATGCGGTGACCAGCGAAGCACCAACGGATCTGGCGATCGAGGTACGGGGGCTCGTCAAACGCTATCGGGGCGGCCGCGGGCAGGACGAGCTCTCGGCGGTGCGCGGCATCGACTTGGGCGTGCGTCGCGGCGAGGTGTTCGGTTTCCTCGGCCCCAACGGCGCCGGCAAGACGACCACGGTCCGGATGCTGTGCACGCTGCTGCCGATCACCGAAGGGCATGCCACGGTGGCAGGCGTCGACGTAGGTCGTGATCCGGCTGAGGTGCGACGGCGAATCGGCGTGGCTTTGCAGGAGGTCGGCCTCGATGCGCGCCAGAGCGGCCGGGAGCTGCTCGAGTTGCAGTGCGGGCTCTACCGCATCGCCGACCCGGCGGCGCGTAGTGCGGAGCTGTTGCGTCTGGTCGGCCTGGAGGACGCCGCCGACCGGCTGATCGGCACGTACTCCGGCGGCATGAAGCGGCGCCTGGATCTGGCCACTGCGCTGGTTCACGAGCCGCAGGTGCTCTTCCTCGACGAGCCGACCACCGGCCTGGACCCGGCCAGCCGGCTCACTGTGTGGCAGGAGGTGCGGCGCATCAATGCCCTCGGCACGACGGTCTTCCTGACCACGCAGTACCTCGAGGAAGCTGACCAGCTCTGTGATCGGCTGGCGATCATCGACGACGGAACGATCGTGGCCCAGGGCACGCCCGACGAGTTGAAGTCCGAACTCGGCAGCGACGTGCTCACCATCGGCCTGGATCCGGTCGAGCACGACCGGGCCCGCGACGCTCTGCTGACATTGGCCGGGCTCGACCACGTCACCGACGCCGCCGAGGGGCTGGCCGTCTACGTCGATGACGCCGCCGGCGCGGTGGCCGACGTCGTGCGCCTGCTCGGCGACGCCGGCATCCGTCCCGGGGCGATTGCGCTGTCCCGGCCGAGCCTCGACGACGTGTTCCTTGCCTCCACCGGTCGGCGTATCGAGGGCGGCGTTCCGGAGATGGCGTCGTGAACGAGACCCTCCTGCTCGCCCGGCGTGCCGTGCGTGAGGTATGGCGCATCCCCGCCGCCACGATCCCCGCGCTGTTCATCCCGGTGTTCTTCCTCGTCGTCAACCTCGGGCAGGTGAACAGGATCTTCCCGCCTTCGACGCCGTTCCTGCACGGCCAGCATTACGTGGCGTTCCAGATCCCCGTGTCGCTGGTCTTCGCCGTCAGTTCGGCGACGTCGGGGCTGGCCATGGTCACCGACATCGACGTCGGCTACCTGGACAAGTTGCTCGCCGCCCCGATCCGCCGGACCGCGATCGTATGGGGCCGTTTGGCTGCCGACCTGGCCCGAGGCATCGCCGTATCGATGCTCGTCCTCGCGGTCGGGTTCGCGTTCGGCGCACGCGTGAAATCTGGGCTCGTCGGCGTGCTGCTGTTGATCGCGCTCTCCGCGATGTGGGGTGTCGCCTACGCGGGCATCGCGATCGCCATCGCACTGAAGACCAAGAACGTGCAAACCACCAACGCGTCGTTCATCATATTTTTCCCGCTGCTGTTCCTGACTCCGAACTTCGTCCCGCTGGATCTGCTCGCGGGTCCGCTGAAGGCGATCGCCCGGTTCAACCCGGTCACCTACGTGATCACCGGCCTGCGCGATCTGGTGCTCTTCCCCGACATCCACTGGGGATCACTCGGCGCGTGCGCACTGACCATCGCGCTCACCGGCGTCGCGCTGACCGCCTTGTCGCTGCGGGCCCTGACCCGGTTCAGCGAGTAGCCCCACCAGCCGGGCACGGGCGCCGGATTGCGGCTACCGCGGTCCGGGCACCGTCAATCCCTCACGAGCAGTCCGCGACCGACGAGGTCCAGCGTCGCGTCGATGACGGCCTCACGTTCGGCCGAAGGCAGGGCGGCCAGCTTGTCCAGGAGCAGGTAGGACAGTCCGTGCACGGCGGCCCAGGCCGCGATTGCCGCTGCTTCGCGATCCTCGGCGGCGAGCATTCCGACGCTGAGCATGTCATCCAGCGCCTGCTCCAGCAGGTCCCAGGGGGACAGCCCGGACGCCCCGCGCTCACCGCCCCCGCCGCCGCGTGCTGAGCCGACCCCGCCTGCTGAGCGGCGCTCTCGACTTGCGGTGGTGGTGAACAGGCCGGGCTCGGCGAGGGCAAAGTGCACGTAGCCGCGCCCGACCGCGCGCATCCGGTCCCAGGCGGCCTGTCGTGGGTCATCGGTCTGCGGGCAGCTGCCCAGTTCGGCCTCCATGGAGCGCGCCAGCGCCGCGCCGGATACGTCCGCCACCGCCTCGATGAGTTCGGGCAGCGCGTTGAAGTGCCGGTAGGCGGCGGTGGGGGAGACGCCGACGCGACGGGCGACCTCGCGGAGCACGATCGCCGCGGGACCGCCCTCCCGGGCCAGGCCGACGGCCGCCTGTACCAGGGCATTGCGCAGATCGCCGTGATGGTACGGCTGCTGCCCCCTGGCGCCCGATGCGGTCATGAGGACCAATGTTGACATCGTGAACTTCATGTGGCAAGTTCACGCCGTCAACATTTGGATTCTCTCGGCAGGGAGTTCGTCGTGTTCTACAAACTGGGTCTGTTCATCGTCACCCGCGCCCGGCTCATCCTGGCGCTGACCCTCATCGCACTGGCCATCTCGGTCGTCCTTGGCGTGGGGGTCTTCGGCCGGCTGCTCGGCGGTGGATTCGACGACCCCGCGTCGGCATCGAGCCAGGCCAAGGTGCTCCTGGACCAGAACTTCGGCGGTGAGCCCGACATGATCTTCCTGGTGCATGCCCGGGGCGGCGGCGGCAAGGTCGACGACCCCGCGGTCGCGGCCAGCGGTCAAGCGCTCGCCCAGCGCCTGGCCCGCGACAACCGGCTCACCGCAGTCACGTCCTACTGGGCGACACGCGCGCCCGGTCTGCGTTCCCGTGACGGCTCGGACGCCCTGATCCTGGCCAGGGTCACCGGTGACGACGCCAAGGCTGCCTCGAATGCCACGGCCCTGCTGGCCGACTATGCCCACGTCGACGATCCGGCCGTCACGATGCGGATCGGCGGTGGCCGCGGCACCGACGTCGGCGGCCAGGTGGGCAAGGACCTAGCCCTCGCCGAGGCCATCGCCGTCCCCATCACGCTGGTGCTGCTGGTCATCGCATTCGGCAGCCTCGTGTCGGCCCTGCTGCCGCTCGGGGTCGCGACGGTCGCGATCTTCGGCACCTTCGCCGAGCTGACAGTTCTGACACACGTCACCAGCGTCAGCGTGTTCGCGATCAACCTGACGACGGCGCTCGGGCTGGGCCTGGGCATCGACTACGCACTGCTGATGGTCAGCCGGTTCCGGGAGGAGTTGGCCGACGGCATCGACGTCGGTGAAGCGGTGGCTCGCACCACGGCGTCCGCCGGGCGCACGATCGCGTTCTCGGCTCTCACCGTGGCCGCTGCGCTTTCGGCGTTGCTGGTCTTCCCTGTCTACTTCCTGAAGTCCTTCGCCTACGCCGGTGTCGGTGTCACCGTGCTGGCGGCGGCGAGCGCTCTGCTGGTGCTGCCGGCCGTGCTGGCCGTTCTCGGGCATCGCGTCAACGCCGGCCGCGTGCCAGGCGTGCAGTCGGTGCGCAGCGTCGAGGCGCCGTTCTGGGGCCGGCTCGCGACCGGCGTCATGCGCCGTCCGGTGCTGGCCGCGGTTCCGGTGATCGCGGTGCTGCTGTTCCTCGCGGTGCCCCTGCTCAGCGTCACGTTCAGCACGCCCGATGAGCGGGTGTTGCCCAAGAGCGCGGCGAGCCACCAGGTCGGAGATGCCTTACGCAACGACTTCGCGACCCGGCCCGACGTCATCGATCTGGTGATCACACCGGCCGTGTCGCAGCCCGCGCTGCAGGCCTACGCGCGGCAGCTGAGCAGCCTGCAGGGGGTGCAACGTGCCGACAGCGCCGCCGGCAGCTTCGTTGCCGGCGGCTCCAGCGCTCCCGGCACCGACCCGGCCCGCCTCAGCGCGTCCGGGACGCAGCGGGTGAGCCTGAGCACCGGGCTGGACCCGGCGTCCGGGGCGACGCAGCAGCTCGTGCGGCTGGTCCGGGACGCCCCGGCACCAGCAGGGGCGAGGGTTCTGGTCGGCGGGTCCACCGCGGAGCTGATCGATGCCAAGAACGCCATCGCCGCGCGCCTGCCGCTGGCCGGCGCGCTGATCGTGGTGACTACCTTCATCCTGCTGTTCCTGTTCACCGGCAGCGTCGTGCAGCCCGTCCGCGCCCTGCTGGGCAACGCGCTCACCCTCGGTGCCACGCTCGGGACGATGGTGTGGATCTTCCAGGACGGTCACCTCTCGTCCGTCCTCGGCTTCACCCGGACGCCGACCAACACCGCCATGCCGGTGCTGCTGTTCTGTATCGCGTTCGGGTTGTCGATGGACTACGAGGTCTTCCTGATGAGCCGGATCAAGGAGCTGCACGACGCCGGTGCGTCCAACGCCGACGCCGTCATTCACGGCCTGGCCCGCACCGGCCGGATCGTCTCGACGGCCGCGGTGCTGCTGGCCGTCAGCTTCTTCGCGTTCGGCACCAGCTCGGTGAGCTTCATCCAGTTCTTCGGCCTTGGCACCGGGTTGGCGATCCTGATCGATGCGACGCTCGTGCGCGGCGTACTCGTCCCGGCGTTCATGCGAGCATTCGGTGAGGGGAGCTGGTACGCACCGCCGTTCCTGCGACGAGTGCATGAACGGGTCGGTCTCAGCGAGCACGATGCTCCGGTCCCGGCCGGCAGCACCCGGTAGGGCCGGCCATGGGCGCCCGGGCCGGGCTCGACCCAGATTGACCGAGGCGCGGGGACGAAGAACCGGCTGGGGTGATCGGCGTTGAGGACCGCGACGGGACCACCGCCCAGGTGCTGAGATAACCACCGAAATGCACGGTATGGCGCGAATCGAGGTAAGTCGGGGTACGGTGTCTCACGGCTTCGCCCACGACGGAGGTTCCAGCATGGTCCACGGTGTGCACAGACGTCCCGCTCAGCACCGGCCGCGAATCGTCGCCGGGCTGATCGGATTCTCAACCTGCGCGGCCCTCGCGGTGGGGATCGCCTCGGTCGCGACCGCCGCCCCCAGGGCCAGCGCTAACGCCGCGTCGACCTCGCAACTGCAGTACAACCTGGCCGGTCTCGCCTACCTTCCGTGGTCAGGTATCGACGGGCAGCCCGGCCCCAACACGTCCGCGGCTACCAGGGCATTTCAGCGCGACGCGTGCATCGCCGTCGACGGTGTCGCCGGCCCGCAGACCAACGGCGCCCTGGCAGCGAAGGTCAGGCAGGTCCAGGCGGTCGCCCGCTCGACCCAGGACGGCGCATACGGACCGCACACCAAGGCCGCGGTGCGAGCATGGCAGCGCGCCCACGGTGTGACGGGCGACGGCGCCGCAGGTCCGGTGACAATGGCCGCGATGGGTATCCATCGCAGGGCTTGCCCGGCCCCGCCTCCGCCCCCGCCTCCGCCCCCACCCGGGTCGGGCACGCT
>QHCC01000004.1 GCA_003243915.1 Pseudonocardiales bacterium
GCCCTGGCCGCGCGCGGCGCCCGGGTGAGCGCGCTGCTGCTCGACCCCGCACACGCCCATGCCGACGGCCTGGTGGCACTCGACCGGGCCGGCGGGCGGACACTGGCCGCCGACCCGAGGAGCGTGGCCGGCGCGGACCTGGTGGTCGACGGCATCGTCGGTATCGGGGGACGGGGCGGCCTGCGCGGCGCCGCAGTCGAGTTGGCGCACGCGGCCGAAGACCTGTTGACCGTCGCGGTCGACGTCCCCTCCGGCGTCGACGCCGACACCGGCTGGGTAGGCGAGGACGCGATCAACGCCGACGTCACCGTCACCTTCGGGGCACTCAAGCCCGGCCTGGTGAGCGGGCCGGGGGCCGAGCGGGCAGGCGAGCTGCGGTTGGTCGACATCGGGCTGGGCGCGGTGCTGCCCACGGCCCGGACCCAGCTGCTCGAGGCGAGCGACGTCGGCGCGCTGGTGCCGCAGCCTGATGCCGCCGACGACAAGTACACCCGCGGCGTGGTCGGGGTGGCCGCGGGCTCGCAGCAGTACGGCGGCGCCGGCGTCCTGGCCACCGGCGCTGCCGTGCACGGCGGCGCGGGCATGGTGCGCTACGTCGGCACCGCCCCGGAACAGATCCGGGCGCGCTACCCGGAGGTGGTCGTGCACGCCGACGCGCGCCCCGGGGACGTGCGCGTCCAGGCCTGGGTCGTCGGCCCGGGCCTGGGCACCGACGACACCGCCATGCGACTGCTGTCCGACGTGCTGCGCACCGAGCTGCCGGTGATCGTCGACGCCGACGCGATCACGCTGGTGGCCCGCTCGCCGGGCCTGGTGCGCGGGCGCAGTGCGGCTACGGTGCTCACGCCGCACGATCGCGAGTTCGCGCGGATCGCCGGCGAGCCGTCGGCCGACAGGCTGGCGTCGGTGCGCCGCGCCGCGCACGATCTCGGCGCGACCGTCCTGCTCAAGGGCAACGCCACGGTCATCGCCGCCCCCGACGGCACCGCGTACGTCAACGCCACAGGCACGCCCTGGCTCGGCACAGCCGGCAGCGGTGACGTGCTCAGTGGCCTGATCGGGTCCCTGCTCGCCGCCGGCGTCCCGCCGCCGCTGGCCGCAGCTGCGGGCGCGTTCGTCCACGGCGTCGCCGGGCAGCGCGCCGCCTCAGCCGGGCCGCCGTCGGCCACCGACGTGCTCGGCGCGTTGCGCGGCGCGCTCCGTTCGATCACGGCCGGCTGAGCGACAGCACGCCGGCCCGCGCCTCCCCGGGACTGCCAGGACTTGCTGACCTGCGTTCAACAATTTACGGTGGTCGGAATGTCCGCATCCGGCAAGGGGATCACCATGCGTCGTCGTTGGGCTACCCCGATCGCCAGCTTGGCCGTCGTCGTGGGAGTGGTGGGCTCGGTACTCGTCGGCGGGCCGGCCGGCGCCTCGGCACGCAAGTACCCGGTGCCCTATACATTCCTGACCTCGGCGCTGCTCGCCGCCCCCAATGCCGACGCCGACCCGCCGGGCGCGAATCACTGGGCGTGCAAGCCGTCGGCGGCGCATCCCCACCCGGTCGTGCTCGTGCACGGCCTGACCGGCAACAAGAACACCAACTGGCAGACGTTTTCCCCGCTGCTGGCCAACAACGGTTACTGCGTGTTCGCGCTGACCTACGGTGTCCCGGCTGGCACGCCGCTGCCGTTCAATCAGCTCGGCGGTTTCACTGCGATGGAGTCCAGCGCCAGGGAACTCTCCGCGTTCGTCAACAGGGTGCTCGCCGCGACGCATGCGACGAAGGTCGACATCCTCGGGCACTCCGAAGGCACCGTGATGCCCGACTACTACGCCAAGTTCCTCGGCGGTGCGGCCAAGATCGACAAATACGTGTCGCTCGCGCCCATCTGGCACGGCACCGACGTGCTCGGCCTGGCGACGCTGAGCCGGCTCGCCGACATCTACGGGATCACCCCAGTCGTGAACGGCCTGTTTCCGCCGTTCTTCGCATCCAGCCGGGAACTGATGTCCGGCTCGCCGTTCTACGCCAAGCTGCGCTCCGGCGGCACGCCGGCCGTCAAGGGCATCAGGTACACCAACATCGTCACGAGGTACGACGAGCTGGTTGCGCCCTACAGCAGCGGGATCCAGGCGGGCATGCACAACATCGTCGTGCAGGACCAGTGCGCACTTGACTTCAGCGAGCACTTCCAGATCGCCGCGGATCCCGTCGCCGCCGCCGACGTGCTCAACGCGCTCGACCCGTCCCACCCGCGTGCGGTGCCGTGCCGCCTCGTGCTGCCCTTCGTCGGCGGCTGACAGACTGGGCGGCGTGCTGCGCACCGAAGCCGTCGTCGACCTGGCCGCCATCCGCGGCAACGTCGCCACCCTCAAGGCCGCCACCGCGGCCGAGGTGATGGCGGTCGTCAAGGCCGACGGCTACGGACACGGCCTGCTGGAATCGGCGCGCGCCGCCCTGGCCGGTGGCGCGACGTGGCTGGGCACGGCGATGATCGACGAGTCGATCGCATTACGCGACGCCGGGATCACCGCACCCACGCTGGCCTGGCTGTGGACGCCCGATGAGACCGAGGCGGTGCGCCGTGCCGTGGACACCGGCGTCGACCTGTCGGTGAGCAGTCAGTGGCAGCTCGACGGCGTGCGCGCAGCGGCGGCCGACCTGGATCTCGTCCCCAGAATCCACCTCAAGATCGACACCGGGCTGTCGCGCAACGGGGCCGACGTCGGCAACTGGCCGGATCTGCTCGCCGCGACGGCCAAGGCTCAGGCCGGCGGCGAGGTCGAGGTGGTCGGCGTCTGGAGCCATTTCGCCTACGCCGACGAGCCGGGGCACCCCATGATCGCCCAGCAGATCGCGGCGTTCCGGGACGCGCTCGCCGACGCCGCGCGGGTGGGCATCGAGCCGCAGCTGCGGCACCTGGCCAACTCGGCCGCCACGCTGACGCTGCCCGAGGCGCACTTCGACCTGGTCCGCCCCGGCATCGCGGTGTACGGGCTGTCTCCGGTCCCGCAGCAGGGTGACTTCGGGCTGGTGCCCGGCATGACGTTGCGGGCGGCACTGGCCTCGGTGAAGCGGGTGCGTGCGGGGTCGGGCGTGTCGTACGGGCACGCCTACACGACCGAGCGCGAGACGACGTTGGCGCTCGTGCCGCTCGGCTACGCGGACGGCATCCCGCGCAACGCCACCAACGTCGGCCCGGTCTCGATCAACGGGCACAGGTTCACCATCAGCGGCCGGGTCTGCATGGACCAGGTGGTCGTCGACGTCGGTGACCTGCCGGTGGACGTGGGCGATCACGCCGTGCTGTTCGGCCCCGGCCTCGACGGGGAGCCGTCGGCTCAGGACTGGGCCGACGCCGTGGGCACGATCCACTACGAGATCGTGACCCGCGTCGGCCCGCGGGTGACGCGTACCTACGTCGGGGCGGCGGGGTGAGCGGTCCGCTGCACGGCCCCGGCCAGCCGGCCGGACCGCGGGTGGCCCTGACGCCCGAGCAGCGCGCGGCCCTGGGCGGCCCGGTGTTGACGATGCCGACCGCGGCGGACATGCGGGCCCTCGGTGCCCGGCTCGCAGGCGTACTGCGGGCGGGGGATCTGGTCGTGCTCACCGGCCCACTCGGCGCGGGCAAGACCGTCCTGGTCCAGGGCATCGGAGCCGGGCTCGACGTGCGTGGGGTGGTGGTGTCACCGACGTTCGTGATTGCGCGCGTGCATCGCCCGGCCCGGCCGGGCGGGGTGCCGCTGGTCCACGTCGACGCCTACCGGCTCGGTTCCCTGGACGAGGTCGACGACCTCGACCTCGACGTCGACATGGCCGATGCCGTCACCGTCGTGGAATGGGGCGCGGGGCTCGTCGAGCACCTCAACGACGCTCGGCTCGAGATCGCGATGGCCCGGGCGCCGGACTCCGAGGAGCGCACGGTGCGGCTGATGCCGTTCGGGGGCGATTGGGCCGCCCGGGTGGCCAGCTTGGCCCCGTAGCGGGCTGCGCCACGGCGCGGCACCGCAGCTCAGTGGCCAAGATGTGGCACAGCGTTAGGCTGGTGAGTTGTGCTCGTCCTCGCCATCGACACGTCGTCGGCCGCCGTCACGGCCGCCGTCGTCGAGCTGTCACCGGCCGCCGTCGTCCCGCTGGCCGGCGACGTCACGGTGCTGGCCGAGCGGGTGGCGCTGAACGCCCGCGGCCACGGCGAGTACCTCGCACCGGGGATTTCCGAGTGTCTGGCCGAGGCCGGCGCCGCGCCGGGCGACCTGGCGGCGATCGTGGCCGGCACCGGGCCCGGCCCGTTCACCGGCCTGCGCGTCGGACTGGTGACGGCCGCGGTGATGGCCGACCTGCTCGGCATCCCCGCCTACGGCGTCTGCTCGCTCGATGCGATTGCTGGGACGCAGGCCGGCCCATTACTCGTGGCCGCTGACGCCCGCCGTAAGGAGATCTACTGGGCGCGCTACCTCGACGGCGTCCGGATCGAGGGGCCCGACGTGTCGCGTCCCGCGGACGCCGTGACGTTCTCAGGGGCGATGGCCGGTGCCGGCGCCCGGCTGTATGCCGACGTCCTCGCCCGTCCGCTGGTCGGCCCGGACCACCCTTCGGCGGGTGCGCTGGTGCGATGCGCGGCCGACCGGATCCGGGCGGGCGCGCCATCCGAGGCGCTGACCCCGCGATACCTGCGCCGCCCCGACGCGGTCGAGCCCGGCAGCCCCAAGGCTGTGACGCCGTGACGGCCGCCTCGGTGACCGTCGTCGCGATGACGGCCGAGCACATCGACGCGTTGATGCCCTACGAGCGTGCGATGTTCGGCACCGAGGCGTGGACGGCCAGCGGCTACCGCACCGAACTGGCCGACGCCGCTCGGCGGCACTACCTCACCGCCCAGAGTGCCGAAGGTGAGCTGCTCGGCTGGGGGGGCACGATGGTCATCGCCGACTCTGCCGAGATCCTGACGGTGGGCGTGATCCCCGCCGCCCGCCGCCGCGGTATCGCTCGGCTCCTGCTCGCCGGCCTGCTGGCCGAAGCCCGCAGGCGTGGCGCGGTCGAGGCGTTCCTCGAGGTTCGCGTCGACAACGTAGCGGCGCAGGCCCTCTACGCCGGCGAGGGGTTCGCCCGGGTCGGCCTGCGGCCGGGCTACTACGACGGCGGCCGGATCGATGCGGTGGTGATGCGCCGTGAGCTCTGAGCAGCCGCTCGTCATCGGCATCGAGACGTCCTGCGACGAGACGGGCGTGGGCATCGTGCGCGGCACCACGCTGCTGGCCGACGCCATCGCCAGCAGCGTGGACGAGCACGCCCGCTTCGGCGGGGTCGTGCCCGAGGTGGCCAGCCGCGCGCACCTGCAGGCGATGGTGCCGACTATCTCGCGTGCCCTGAGCACGGCGGGCATCGCGCCGGCAGACGTGGACGCAGTCGCCGTCACCGCCGGACCTGGTCTGGCCGGTGCCCTGCTCGTCGGCGTGGCCGCGGCGAAGGCGTACGCGCTGGCCCTGGGCAAGCCGCTCTACGGTGTCAACCACCTCTCGGCGCATGTCGCGGTCGACCTGCTGGAACACGGCCCGCTGGACGAACCGTGCATCGCGCTGCTGGTGTCCGGCGGGCACTCGTCGCTGCTGCTGGTACCTCGGGTCGGTGGCGCGGATGTCACCGAGCTGGGGGCCACCGTCGACGACGCCGCCGGTGAGGCGTTCGACAAGGTGGCCCGCCTGCTCGGCCTGCCGTTCCCCGGCGGCCCACCGATCGACCGGCTCGCCGGCGAAGGTGACGCGGGCGCGATCGCGTTCCCCCGCGGCCTGAGCGGTGCCCGCGACCCAGCGTTCGCGTTCTCGTTCTCCGGGCTCAAGACGGCGGTAGCCCGCTGGGTCGAGGCTCGCCGGCGGGCGGGCGAGCCGGTGCCCGCAGCCGATGTCGCCGCGTCGTTCCAGGAGGCCGTGGCCGACGTCCTGAGCGCCAAGGCGGTGCGGGCGGCGCGCGAGCACGGGGTCGGGCACCTGATCGTCGGCGGTGGCGTGGCAGCCAACTCGCGGTTGCGGGCGCTGGCCGAGCAACGCTGCGCGGCCGCGGGCATCCGGCTGCGGATACCGCGCCCGGGCCTGTGTACCGACAACGGGGCGATGGTGGCGGCGCTCGGCGCGCAGCTGGTCGCGCATGGCGCGACACCGTCCAAGCTGGACATCCCAGCCGATTCCACGCTGCCGATCACCGCCGTCCTCGTCTAACCCCCCGCTTTGCACCTTTCAGCGCCCCAAATCGGCCTGATTTAGGGCGCTGAAAGGTGGAAAGCGGCAGAAATGCGGGCCGCAGCAGGGCAAATGCGGGCAGGATGGCGGGCGTGACGCTGATGTGGGAGGTGCGGGCGAGCGACGGACGCCTCGACGATCTGGTCGCCTACGTCACAGCGCACGCCGCGCCGTCCGCGCAGGTGTTCCGCAGCAGTGGTGTGGCAGCGCGTGTCGTCGTCATCGATCCCACCGGGCTCGGCGTCCCCGGGGTTCCGGCCGAACTGCTCGCCCGAGCCCCGCACGAGTGGCACTTCGAACCGGTCGCCCGCGCCGGCTGAGGTTGCCACCGCGGGCGCCGGGCAGCAGAGTGCTCGCGTGGTGCGCAACCATGACGACGTGCCCGGCCTCCCACGAGGGTCCGGGCCCCCGCGCCTGCCCGGGCCCACGCGGCGGTCCGGCCGCCCGGCCCTGAGCGAGCTGGCCACCGGCGGACCCGCGGTCGCGATCCGCTACGCCCGGCGGGCCGCCGCGACCGCGCGCAACGCGGCCGAGGTGGTGCGCTTCGGCGGCCTCGACACCGGTGAGAGCGGCTCGCCGTTCACCGTGCAGGCGGAGGCGTCCAACTACCGGCTGCGGCACTACTTCGCCGACGACGTGCCCGAGCAGGCCAGCCCGATCCTGCTGGTACCGCCACTCATGCTGACCACCGAGGTGTGGGACGTCTCGCCCGGCAGCTCCGGCGTGGCCAGCCTGCACGCCGAGGGCGTCGACACCTGGGTGGTCGACTTCGGCCACCCCGACCACGAGCCGGGCGGCCTGGAGCGCACCCTCACCGACCATGTGCTCGCGGTCAGCGACGCAGTCGACCGCGTGCGCGCGGCGACCGGGCGTGACGTGGTGCTGTCCGGTTACTCGCAGGGCGGCATGTTCGCCTACCAAACCGCCGCCTACCGGCGCGGCGAGGGCATCGACTCCCTGGTCACGTTCGGCTCGCCCGTCGACACCCGCGCGCCGCTGCCGATCCCGATCTCGCCCGAGGTGGCCGCCCGCATCGCCGGCGGTCTGGTTGACAGCGGCCTCCTGCGGCGCATCGCGCTGCCCGGGTGGGCGTCCCGGCTCGGGTTCAAGCTGCTGACCCCGGCCAAGTCGGTGCAGGGCCGCGTGCAGTACCTGCTCGCCCTGCACGACCGGGACGCGCTGCTGCCGCGCGAACGCCAGCGCCGCTTCCTCGAGTCCGACGGCTGGACGGCCTGGTCCGGGCCGGCCATCGCCGAGCTGCTCGAGCAGTTCGTCACGCACAACCGGATGCTCGAGGGCGGCTTCGTGATCGACGACCGCCTGGTCACGCTGGCCGACATCGACGTGCCGGTGCTCACCGTCGTGGGCTCCGTCGACACGATCGGGCACCCCGATTCGGTGCGGGCCGTGCGCCGCGCCGCGCCGCGTGCCGACATCTTCGAGCTGACGCTGCACGCCGGCCATTTCGGGCTCGTGGTGGGCTCCAAGGCCAACGAGCACACCTGGCCCGCCGTGGCCGGATGGGTGCGCTGGCGCGCCGGGCAGGCCGGGCGGCCGGAGAGCATCATGCCCGCCGAGGACGTCGAGGCCGATCCGGCCCGTCCCGTCGCCGGCCGCGCCGCGGCGATCGCCCAGGCCGCCGAGCTCGGCGTCGGCGCGACCCGCCTCCTGCTGGGGACGGCCCGCCAGGCCGTCCGGGCCGTGCGCGGCGTGGTGTCCGAGGCCCCCGCGCAGCTGCCGCGGCTGGCGCGGATCGAACAGCTGGACCCGGCCACCCGCATCTCCCTGGGGCTGCTGCTGGACGAGCAGACGCGCAAGGCAGGGCAGGACATCTGCTTCCTGTTCGGCGATCGGGCCTACCGCCAGCACGACGTGAAGCACCGCGTCGACAGCGTCGTGAAGGGCCTGATCAGGGTCGGCGTGCGGCACGGCGACCGGGTGGGCGTCCTGATGAGCACCCGGCCGAGCGCGTTCACGGTCGTGGCCGCGCTGAGCCGGCTCGGCGCGACCGCGGTGCTGCTCCGCCCGGACGGCGAGCTCGACCGGGAAGCCGGCCTCGGGCGCGTCAGCTGGGTGGTCTCGGACCCCGAGCACGTGCCCGCCGGCGAGATGCTCGCCGGCGTGACCTGGTGCGTTCTCGGCGGCGGCGCCGACGCGCGTGAGCTGCACCCGCGGGTGCTCGACATGGAGCGCATCGATCCCGGCGAGGTCGAGCTGCCCGCCTGGTACCGGGCCAACCCGCACCGCGCCGGCGACGTCGCGTTCGTGCTGTTCACCGGCGAGGGCGGCGGAACGAAGGCGGTGCAGGTCACCAACCGCCGCTGGGCGATGTCCGCGCTCGGCACCGCGTCCGCGGCTGCCCTCAAGTCCGGTGACACCGTCTACTGCACCACGCCGGTGCACCACTCCTCCGCCCTGCTGATGAGCCTCGGCGGGGCCGTCGCCGCCGGCGCCCGCTTCGCAATGGGGACGGCCGATGACCCGGAGACGTTCTGGGACGAGGTTCGCCGCTACGGAGCCACCCACGTCTCCTACACCTGGACCTCGCTGCACGCGGTGGCGCTCGCGCCGCCCAACCGCAACGAGCTGCACCACCCGATCCGGATGTTCATCGGCTCGGGGATGCCGCGCAACCTGTGGCGACGCGTCACCGAGCGGTTCCCGACCGCCCAGGTGCTCGAGTTCTACGCCTCGGCCGAAGGCGAGGCCATCCTGGCCAACATCAAGGGGACCCCGATCGGTTCGATGGGCCGCCCGTTGCCGGGCTCGGCCCAGGTCAAGATCGCCGCGTTCGACCGCGAGGCGGGCGGCCTGGAACTTGGCCCGGACGGGCTGGGTCGCGAGTGTGCCACCGACGAGGTGGGGCTGCTGCTCGCCCGCATCAACGCCGGTGAGCCGGCGACGGGCCGGGTGTTGCGCGGCGTCTTCACCGTCGGGGACGCCTGGCGCAGCACGGGGGACCTGTTCCTGCGCGACGAGCACCACGACCTCTGGCTCGTCGACCCGGTCAGCGCCCTGATCCGGACCGCCGGCGGGTCCGTGATGCCGGCCGGGGCGCGCACGGCGCTGGCCACCATTCCCGCGGTCGACCTGATGGTCGTGTTCGGCGTAGCCCACGAAGACGCCGACGTGGTGGTGGCCGCCGTGACGCTGCGCCCCGGCACCACACTGAGCGCGGCAGAGCTCGACCGCGCCTTCGAGCGGCTGCCGCCCGCGCACCGGCCGAGCTATGTACAGGTTGTGCGGTCCATCCCGGTGACGACCTGGCACCGGCTGGTGTGGCGCCCGCTGCAGCAGGCCGGCATCCCGAAGCCGACCCGCGCCCGCAAGGTCTGGAGGCTGGGCGAGGACGGCGCGCACTACCAGCCGGTGCTCGCCGGCAGCTGAGATCGCACAAGAAAATGTGGGCAGAACGCAACGAGAACGGGTGTTGGACTGTCTACTAAGGCGTGCAGATGGTGCGGGCCGACGAGCTGGACTTCGCGTCCTTCGTGCGCGCGAATACGGCTGTCCTGCTGCGCACGGCGTATCTGCTGACCGGCAGCGCGCCGGCCGCGGAGGAACTCGTGCAGGACACCCTGGCGCGGCTGTACCCGAAGTGGGAGCGCGTGAGCGCCGCCGATGCACCGATCGCCTACGTCCGGCGCTCGCTGACCAATGCGTTCATCAACGAGCGGCGCCGGCCGGCCAGCCGGGTACTCGCACTCGACACGCTGCCCGAGCGCCGCGACGGACGTGACGCCGCCGCCGAACTTGCCGACCGCGACGAGGTGTGGGGGCTGCTGCGCACCCTGCCCGAGCGGCAGCGCGCTGCGCTGGTGATGAGGTACTTCGAGGACCTGCCCGACGAGGAGATAGCCGACGCGCTCGGCTGCCGCCTCGGGACGGTGCGCAGCTTGATCAGCCGAGGCCTCGCGTCGCTGCGCGAACACAGCGCCGCTGCCGCGCAGTGGCCCCAGGCGAGGAGGTTCGCATGAGCGACAACATCGACGTCGAGACGGCGCTGCGCGCCAGCCTGGCCGCGCGCGCCCGGCACACTCCGGCAGCGGACCTGCTGGCCGAGCGGATCATTGCCGGCGCCAGCGCTGGCATCGGCGCCGGCGTCGGTCTGGTGCCCCTGCGCGAGCGTCCGCGGGCCCGGCAGTGGCGCACCTGGACCCTGCCGCTGGTCGCCGCCGGTGCGGTCGCCGCCGTCGCGGCGGCCCTCGTGGGCATCAACCAGTTCGGGCACACCGCCGGCCACAAGCCCGCTGTTCCGCTGAGCGCGGGCCCGGCGACACCGACCCCGACGTTGCGGCCGACATCGGCCGCCACCTCCCCATCTCCGCCGGGGCCCTCCGGCTCGCCCGCTGCGGGGTCACCGACCCGACCGGTGCCCGAGTTGGGTCCCGTGCCGGTCAACTTCACCGTGTTCGACCTGACGTTCGCGAGCGCCGACGAGGGCTGGTCGCTGGGCAGCGGCCGGTGCCTGTCCGGCTCAGGGCTCTGCACGTCGCTGATCCGCACGACCGACGGCGGCCAGACCTGGCACGGCGTGCGGCCACCGCCGGCCAATGTGACCGGAGTCCACGGTTGCGCCGATCCCTGCGTGTGGCACGTCCGCTTCGCCACCGACCAGATCGGATACGCGTTCGGGCCGGCGGCGTTCTTCCTCACCACCGACGGCGGCAGGAACTGGCGGCGCGGGCCGGGTGGCGCCGACGCGCTGGAGACCCTGGACGGCAACGCCATCCGGGTCGCCGCCCGCAACGGGTGCTCCCCACCTGGCTGCGTCTACGGCGTGCAGACCGCGCAGATCGGCAGCGGCACCTGGCATGACGTCGGGTTGTCCGCCGCCACGAGCGGCACCAGCGTCGGGGTCGCCCTCGCACGCACCGGACGCCGCGCCTTCCTCGAGGTCTTCGGGCACACGGCCGGGGGAGGACCGGACGCGAGGTCGGCGCTTTACACCTCCGGCGACGACGGCGCGAACTGGACCTCCCGCGGCGAGCCGTGCCCACAGAGAGGCGTCGAGACCGACAGCACGGCGATCGCAGCCGCCAATGACGGTTCGGTGACGGTGCTCTGCAGGCCGCGCGGCGGGCAGCGGCCTCAGTTCACCAGCACCTCGACCGACGGCGCCAGGAGTTTCCGCCCAGGTAACCCCACGCTCGGCGTCGGTACTGTCGCCGCGCTCGGCGCCGCGTCGTCCACGGTGCTTCTCGTCGCGTCGGACGACACGTACCGCAGCGCGGACGGTGGCGTGACCTTCCGCCGCCTCGGGGCCAACGGCGGGTCCAGCCCGGGCCCGGCGAACTGGATCGGCTTCGAGTCCCCGACCGTCGGCCGCGCAGTGTCCGACGCCGGTCAGGCGATCTGGACGACGCGCGACGCCGGCCTGACCTGGACGCCGCACGCGTTTCGCTGAGCACACCGGATAGCGAACCCAGCGCTTACGTCACCCCCGGCAGCTGCGATCAACATGCGGTACCCATGGCTGGGCAGCCGCGGTGACGGCGTGTTGATCACAGCGCGCCAGGGCCGTCGACCCCCGGCGTTGAGAGTTGGCACTCACCGCGTTAGAGTGCCAACGAGGGCAGGTTGACCCCCGCGACGGCAGCCGGCCCCGACACACCGACATATGAACCCGAGAAGGGGAGAGTCACCGTGACCGCCACAAAGGTCAGCATCAAGCCACTCGAGGACCGCGTCGTCGTGCAGGCCAACGAGGCCGAGACCACGACCGCTTCGGGCATCGTCATACCCGAGACCGCCAAGGAGAAGCCCCAGGAGGGCACCGTCCTCGCCGTCGGCCCCGGCCGCATCGACGACAACGGCAATCGCGTCCCGATCGATGTCGCCGTCGGCGACGTCGTGCTCTACAGCAAGTACGGCGGCACCGAGGTCAAGTACGCGGGCGAGGAGTACCTCGTCCTGTCCGCGCGCGACGTCCTCGCAGTCATCGAGAAGTAAGCGACGCCGACGGCGCCCCGAGCTGCCAGGCAGCCCGGGGCGTTCGTCTTCCATCTTGGTGATCTTCCTGCGCGTGGCGGGCCATGACTGCTCCGGCGCAAGAAGATCGCCTGCATCGGCAAGGGAAGGGTTCACCAATGGCGAAGATCCTCAGCTTCGACGAGGACGCCCGCCGTGCGCTCGAGCGTGGCGTCGACAAGCTGGCCAATGCTGTCAAGGTCACGCTCGGACCCAAGGGCCGCAATGTCGTGCTCAGCAAGTCCTACGGCGCGCCCGTCATCACCAACGACGGCGTGACGATCGCGCGCGAGATCGAGCTCGACGACCCGTATGAGAACCTCGGCGCGCAGCTGGCCAAGTCCGTCGCGACCAAGACCAACGACGTCGCCGGCGACGGCACCACCACCGCCACCGTGCTGGCCCAGGCGCTGGTCAACGCCGGCCTGAAGAACGTCGCGGCGGGCGCGAACCCCACCGCGCTCAAGCTGGGGATCGACGCCGCGGTCACCGCCGTCAGCGAGGCCCTGGACAAGATGGCCATCCCGGTCGAGGGCGAGAAGGCGATCGCGCACGTCGCGACCATCTCCGCCCAGGACCAGGCGATCGGCACGCTGATCGGCGAGGCGTTCACCAAGGTAGGCAAGGATGGCGTCATCACCGTCGAGGAGAGCCAGACCCTCACCACCGAGCTCGAGTTCACCGAGGGCATGCAGTTCGACAAGGGCTACATCAGCCCGTACTTCGTCACCGACGCCGAGGCCGCCGAGACGGTTCTCGACGATCCGTACCTGCTGCTCACGACGCAGAAGATCTCGGCGGTCGCGGACCTGCTGCCGCTGCTGGAGAAGGTCGTCGAGGCCGGCAAGCCGCTGGTGATCATCGCCGAGGACGTCGACGGCGAGGCCCTCAGCACGCTCGTGGTCAACGCGATCCGCAAGACGTTCAACGCGGTCGCGGTCAAGGCGCCGTTCTTCGGTGATCGCCGCAAGGCGTTCCTGCAGGACCTTGCCGTTGTCACCGGAGCCCAGGTGATCGCGCCCGAGGTCGGGCTGAAGCTGGACCAGGCCGGTCTTGACGTTCTGGGCCGTGCGGGACGCGTCGTGGTCACCAAGGACACGACGACGGTCACCCACGGTGCCGCCGCGCAGGAGGAGATCGACGCCCGGATCGCGCAGATCCGCCGCGAGATCGAGGCCACCGACTCCGACTGGGACACCGAGAAGCTGAAGGAGCGGCTGGCCAAGCTGGCCGGGGGGGTCGGCGTCATCAGCGTGGGCGCAGCCACCGAGGTCGAGCTGAAGGAGCGCAAGCACCGCATCGAGGACGCGATCGCGGCGACCCGGGCCGCGATCGACGAGGGCATCATCGCCGGCGGCGGCGCGGCCCTGGTCCATGCGAGCTCCTCTCTCGACGGCGACTTGGGCCTGAGCGGCGACGAGGCCACCGGGGTGCGCGTCGTGCGCACCGGGCTGGACGAGCCGCTGCGTTGGATCGCCTCGAACGCCGGCGAAGAGGGCTACGTCGTGGTGGCCAAGGTCCGCGAGCTGCCCGCCAACCACGGCCTCGACGCCGCGACGGGCGAGTACGGCGACCTGCTGAGCGCTGGAGTAGTCGACCCGGTCAAGGTGACCAAGGCGGCCCTGGCCAACGCCGCGTCGGTGGCNNCAGAGCGCGATCGTCGAGAAGCCCGCGGAGCCCGAGCAGGATCACGACCACGCCAACGGTGGCCACGGTGGGCACGGCCACAGCCACGGGCCCGGTTTCTAGGGCGCCTCGGCGTTGATCCGGGTTTGGCCCCGCAGCGGGTGCTGCGGGGCCGAACTGTCATTGTCGATCCCGGTCCGGTCTCAGGCGCCCACGGCCCCGTCGATCGCCTCGCGCAGCAGGTCCGCATGCCCGGCGTGCTGGGCGTACTCGGCGATCATCCGCAGCATGAGCCACCGCAAGGTATAGCTGCCGTTGCGCTCCAGCACCCCGACGTCATCCAACCCTGCGGCGGCATCAACAATGCTTCGGGCGCGCGCACACTCGACCCGCCACACGTCCAGCGCTTCGAGCGGATCGCCGTCCAACGACTCGAAGTCCTGGTCGGGGTCATCGTCGCTGTAGTACAGCATCGCGATGTCGAGGCCGGCGAAGTTGATGGCGAACCACCACCGCTCGACGCCTGCGAGGTGACGGATCAGTCCATGCAAGCTCATGCTCGACGGGGGTGAACTACGATCCGACATCCGGGCGGAGGCCACGCCTGCACACTTCAACTCGAACGTCTCGCGATAATGGTCCAGGTAGGCCTTGAGCATCGCGAACTCCTCGCCACCCCTGGGAATCACCACCGTCCGTGGGACCGGCCACACGGGCGACGTGGCGACGGGCTTCTCCGCGCTGCCTGGGCTGGGGTTTTGCTCCATGCCGTCACTATTG
>QHCC01000005.1:0-150 GCA_003243915.1 Pseudonocardiales bacterium
GACGTGGTGCGCGACCGGCGGCTGAACCACCGGCCCGAGGTCGTGGCGGGCGTCTGCGAGGCCGAGTGTTCGGCCCTGCTCACGACCTTCTTCGAAGGCAGGCGGCAGGACGGGGTCCTGTAACCTGTGCGGCGGTGGCGTGTCCGAGCG
>QHCC01000005.1:193-432 GCA_003243915.1 Pseudonocardiales bacterium
CAAATCCCACCGCCACCGCCACACCGAGCCGAGCGGGCGCTGGGGCTCGTCGCAGCGTCTCCGGCCCGCGTGATCACCCGCGGCGTCATCAACGGTCGTTGCTGAGCGCGGGTAGTCTGCGATTCGGCCGGTCGGTCGGTAACGGTGACGGGGGTCAGCGCATGGGTGTGTCGGGCTGGGCGTCGCTCGCCGCCGACCGCGCCATCCTGCTCGTCGAGCCCGACCGCGAGGTCGCCGCG
>QHCC01000005.1:516-12128 GCA_003243915.1 Pseudonocardiales bacterium
TCGATCTGGGCCTGCCCGACGCGAACGGGCTGATCGCCCTGCTCACCGTGGTCGAGGCCTCGCCCGATACGCCGGTGATCGTCTTGACCGGACGCCACGACCCCAGCGGCGTGGACGCGCTGGCAGTCGGCGCCCAGGACTACCTCGTCAAGGACGACATCACCCCAGACCTGCTCGTCCGCTCGATCCGCTACGCAGTCGAGCGCAAGCGCGCCCAGCTCATCAGCCAGCAGCTGCGCGACGCCCGGCAGAGCTCGGTCGAGAAGGCGCGCCTCGAGCGCGGCCTGCTACCGACCCCACTGCTGCGCACCGACGCGGTGCAGTGCGCCACCTACTACCAGCCGGGCCACAACCACGCCGTCCTGGGTGGAGATTTCTTCGATGTCGTCGAGGTGCGCGACGGGCTGATCCGGGCGGTCATCGGCGACGTGATGGGCCACGGCCCCGACGAAGCGGCGCTCGGTGTGCACCTGCGGGTGGCGTGGCGCACGCTCGTCCTGGCCGGCGCATCCGACGCTCAGGTCCTGCCGATCCTCGAGACGTTGCTGAAGGCAGAGAGCGGCGATCATCCCGGCTACGCCACGGCCTGTGACGTCACCGTCGACGTCGCGGCCGGGACGGTCGCCATGCGGGTGGCCGGCCATCCGGCGCCACTGCGGTGGGAACACGGCAAGGCGGCCTACCTCGACGTAGCGGTCGGGCCGCCGCTCGGCGTCGAAGGCCCTGGCGCCGCGGCGGCGAGCGGACAGGATCCAGGCTGGGCGGAGACCTGCGTCTCGCTCGACCCGGGTTCGTCGCTGTTCCTGTATACCGATGGTCTGCTGGACGCCTACGCGAACCTCGGCGGTGACCGCGATCTCGGCATCGGCGAGCTCATCGACGCCGTCACGGCCTGCGCCGCAGATGGCGCGGCCGCACCGACCTGGATCCCGGCTCTGGTTGCCGATGCTCCCAACCGGTCCGTCGACGACACCGCTGTCGTGGTGATCACGACTCGCCGGCCACCGGACTGACCTGCAGGAGTTACCTTCACACCGTTTGAACGTCACCGAATCGGGGAAGATTTGTCCCATGACTGGACGCATCGGGGCGATGGCCGTAGACCGAACGCCGATCTCGGCGAACGACGTGGCGCGGATGAACGCAGAGGAAGAACTGCACGCTCAATGGCAGCGCAAGGCGGTGCTCGTCGTCGCGGCGAGCGCCGATAGCGCCGACGACTGCCGCCTGCTGCTGTCGATCCTCGGCTTGGACCCCCAGGTCATCGCCGATGCGCGGCGCGCTGCCGCGGACCAGGGCCCGCGCAAGGCTGCCGGCCGGCCGCCCCGAGCCGCCTGAGCCGCCTGCGTCAGCTGCCGTCGTACTCGTGGGCCAGCAGTACCCGCAGAAATCCGAGCAGCGATTGCTCGTCGGGCTCGAGCAGCTCGCGCTTGCGGGCTCGCGAGGACTTGAGGTATCCGGCGAACGTCGCGGCGGTGAAGGTTTCGAGCAGGTGCGGATGGATGTAATGAGCGCGCGCCACGGCGCGGGCATTGCGCAGGTCGTCGGCAGCGAGGTCGACGGCGGCCAGCACCGCGGCCTCGGGCTCGTCGTCCAGGTGTGAGCGCAGATAGTTGAAGGCGATGCGGGTCCCCCGCCAGGTGCGGAAGTCCTTGGCCGTGATGTGCTCGCCGGTCAGCTCGTGCAGCAGCTCGTTCACCTCGCCTGCCTCCACGGCCCGTCCGTCGACCGTGAACAGGCGCCGCCGACGCTGCTCGCTCAGCCGGCTCACGACGCCGGCCACCCGCTGGTCGCGCAGGTCGATGCGGGCCCGCTTGCCCGACTTGGCCGGGAAGTCGAACTCTGTGCGGGCACCGTGCACGCTGACGTGGCGCCGCGTGAGCGTCGAGAGCCCGAAGCTGTCGTTCTCCTCGGCGTAGACCTCGCTGCCGATCCGGATTCCGGAGGCGTCGACGATGCGCACCATGCTCGCGAGCACCCGGTCACGGTCCAGCGCGCGGCGGCGCAGCTGGGCGTTCACGTGCGCCCGGATCGTCGGCAGCGCTTCGGCCACCACGATGAGACGGTAGGAATTGAGCAGGTCACGAAGGGCGCGCCACTTGGGGTGGTAGAGGTACTGTTTGCGGCCGCGGTCGTCGTGACCGGTGGCCAGGATGTGCCCGTCCGGCGAGGGGCAGATCCACACGTTGCGCCAGGCAGGCGGGATGGCCAGCTCGGCGATGCGCGCCTTGACGTCGGCGGCGGTGATGTGCAGGCCATCGGGTTGCCGGTAGCTGAACCCCCGACCGCGGCGCAGTCGAGCGATGCCCGGATCCTCCGTGGCCACGTACACCAGACCGGCCGACTCCGCGCAGCGTTGGGCGTCCTCGTACAGCTCGCTGATGGCGGCGACCATCGCTGCGTGCGGGTCGGGCACGGCGCTACCTCCCAGTCGTCCACCGCAGCATGCCCGTCCACAACCGGTCCTACACGTGCGTGACTTTGCGATAGAAACTCGCTAAGACGGGCATGTATGCGATGTCCACCATCCTGCGAGAGGACGAGCCGCGATGACCACCACGTCGGTGAACAGGGAAGCCCGCCCAGTGCGCAGCCTCGTACCGGCCCGGATGGACCGCCTCCCGTGGACTCGGTTCCACTGGCTGGTCGTCGTGGGGCTCGGCGTCTCCTGGATCCTCGACGGCCTCGAGATCCAGATCGTGTCGCAGGCGGGCTACCAGACTGCCCTGCATCTCTCCAATGCTCAGGTCGGCGCAGCCGGCTCGGTGTACCTGGCCGGGCAGGTTGTCGGCGCGCTCGTATTCGGCCGGATCACCGACAAGCTGGGCCGCCGCAAGCTGTTCATCCTCACCCTGGCCGTTTACCTGATCGCCAGCGGTCTGGCGGGGTTCTCCTGGGATCTCTGGTCGCTGCTGGTGTTCCGGTTCATCGCCGGCGCCGGGATCGGCGGTGAGTACACCGCGATCAACTCCGCGATCGACGAGCTGATCCCCTCGCACTATCGCGGCCGAGTCGATATTGCGGTGAACGGCACCTACTGGGCCGGCGCGGCGCTGGGTGCCTCCGCCAACCTGTATCTGCTCAGCAGCAGCGTGCCGTCGAACTTGGGCTGGCGGCTCGGTTTCTTCATCGGCCCGGTAATCGGAATCGTGATCATCTTTCTGCGCCGGACGATCCCGGAGAGCCCGCGCTGGCTGATGACACACGGGCGCAACGACGAGGCCGAGCGCATCGTGGACGAGATCGAGGCCCGCGTCGAAGCCCAAGGTGTGCACCTCGAGCCGGTGGACGACAGCAAGGCCCTGGAGGTGACGCAGGTCGACCAGGTCTCCTACCTGCGCTTGGCCAAGGTGTTCTTCGGTGAGTACCCGCGGCGGTCGGTGCTGGGATTCTCGATGATGGTGACGCAGGCGTTCCTCTACAACGCCATCTTCTTTACCTACGCTCTCGTGCTGCAGCACTTCTACGGCGTCTCCAAGTCAGGCACCAGCTACTACTTCTTCCCGTTCGCAATCGGCAACCTGCTTGGACCGCTGCTGCTTGGGCACCTGTTCGACACGGTCGGCCGTCGCAAGATGATCCTGTTCACCTACGGTCTGTCTGGGGTGCTGTTGCTCGTCTCGGCGTACTTCTTCCATGCCGGATCGTTGAACGCGACGACGCAGACGGCGTTCTGGTGCGTGATCTTCTTCTTCGCCTCGGCCGGCGCCTCGGCCGCCTATCTCACCGTCAGCGAGATTTTCCCGCTGGAGTTGCGCGGGCAGGCAATCTCGTTCTTCTTCGCGATCTCGCAGGGTGCCGGCGGTGTGGTGGCGCCGTTCCTGTTCGGCCATCTGATCGGCGGCGCCCACAACGCCAACCCCAACCGCACTCCGCTGTCCTGGGGATACGTGATCGGCGGAATGATCATGATCATTGGCGGGCTCGTCGCATGGTTCTGCGGCGTCGACGCCGAGCGAAAATCGCTGGAGGACATCGCCACGCCGCTGTCGGTCGTGAAGCGTCCGGACGGCGCCATCGGCCCGGAGCCGACGGGGGCACCGGTATGAGCAGCCCCATCGTCGTCGGCGTCAGCCCCACCACCGGATCCCCCGCGGCGTTGCGCTGGGCAGCGCAGGAGGCTCGGCTACGCGGCACGACAGTGCGTGCCGTGCTGGCCTGGCGCCCGGCACGCGCCCCGGTCGCATCCGGTGGGCGCCCCCCGGTGGGCCTCACGCAGGCCCC
The DNA here is from genome assembly GCA_003243915.1 of Pseudonocardiales bacterium. Taxonomy (GTDB): domain Bacteria; phylum Actinomycetota; class Actinomycetes; order Mycobacteriales; family Jatrophihabitantaceae; genus QHCC01. The sequence goes on from QHCC01000005.1 coordinate 4,741, forward strand.
GACCGACTACGCGGCCGAAGCGCAGGAGAAACTGCGCGGCTTCGTCGTCGCGGCCCTCGGCACCGACGACGGTGTCGAGTGCACCGCGGTGAAGGGCAACGAGGTGGGCGCGCTGCTCGCGGCCTCGGATGACGCCCAGCTGATGGTCATCGGCGAGCCACGGCCGGGCCGTCTCGCCTCGGTTCGGGCGAGCCTGGTGGCGCCGCAGGTGCTGCACCGCGCGCAGTGTCCCGTGGTGGCGCTGCCTGCCGTCGCGGCCGGGGCGGACTGCTGACCCTGCCGGTACCGTCGCTCGACGTGTCGGAGTCGGTGCAGCGCAGGACGGCATTGGCCGGCGGGAACCGGCTCTCCTACCAGGAGGCCGGCCCCGCCGACGGTCCCGTTGTCGTCCTGATCCACGGGCTGGCGTCTGACAGCGACACCTGGGACCGCGCGCTGGTGCCGCTGGCCGAGCGCGGCATGCGGGTGATCGCGGTCGACCTGCTGGGGCACGGCCAATCCGACAAGCCCGCCGGCCGCTACCTGCTCGATGACTTCGCCGCGTCGCTGGCGGCGTTCTTCGCGGCGGCCGGAATCGAGCGGGCCACCGTGGGCGGGCACTCGCTGGGTGGCGCCATCGCCGTCCATTTCGGTTTCCACTACCCGAGGCTTGTGCAACGGCTGATCCTGGTGTCGGCCGGCGGCCTGGGGCGCGAGGTGCACCCGCTGCTGCGTGCTGCCGCGCTCCCCGGCGCACCGTTGCTGCTCGGTGCCGCACTGGGCCCGCGGCTGGTTGCGTTGTACCGGCGACCCGGGCTGCACCGGGCACTGCGATTGACGCCGGACAACCTGGCAAACCTGCGGCGCGCCCGGCGGGCGTTGGACGGCGGCGAGAGCCGGGCCGCGTTCTTCGCCGCGCTACGAGGTGTGATCGCTCCGTCCGGGCAGCGTGGCTCATTCATCGAGATGCGCTACCTCGCCGAGCACGTGCCGACGCTGCTGGTGTGGTCCGAACGCGACGGCGTGATCCCGATTACGCACGCCCACGCGGCCCGCGCGCACCTGCCCGGCAGCCGGCTCGTGGTCTTTCCCGGTGGCGGGCACGAGCCACACCGCCGCAACGCAGCCGAATTCGCGGCCGCGGTCGCCGACTTCGTCGGGAACTAGTGCGACACCGGCTCATCCCGACGAGTGGCGCCGGCGCCATGAGCGATGCCGGGGCGGCTGGATCACGCCAGCCGCCCCGCCCCCGAGGTCAAGCTGCGGCGCCGCTCTGTGATCGAAGTTGTACGCGGCGACCTCGTCGAGGATTAGTCGACCTCAACCCCGAGCTCGTACACCTGGCTCGTCGGGTGCCCGGCGCGCTCGTGGATCCGCATGACTGCCTCCTTGCTCGGGCCGGTGGAGAGGCAGAACACCTTGCCGGACTCTGGGTCGAGCCACGCGTGGTCGAAACTGACCCCTTCCTCGGCCTGGATCTCGACGTCGCGCGCGTGCGCCTCCTCCAGCTGCGCTTGGGTGACCCCGACGAACCCGTCGTGGACGTCCATGAACTTGGGCATCGAATGCTCCTTCGCCACACCGCGGGACGACCCTCGCCCCGCACGTTGAGTCTCGGGCAGTCCAGGCACGGTCGTCATCGGTCGTTGTACCGATGTAGTCCGCCCGGTCGTCCCTAGAGTTAGGGCGTGGCGCAGGCACACCCGTTGCGAGCGAGCCCGGTCCTGTTCGGGCGAGACGAGCTGCTGGCACTTGGCCGGCGACGCCTCCAGCAGGCCCGGGACGGCACCGGCGAGCTGCTCTTCCTCGCTGGCGAGGCGGGCATCGGCAAGACTCGGCTGCTTAACGCGCTCGTACGCGAGGCGCTCAGCGAGGGTTATCGCGTCTTCGATGCCGAGGTATCCGCCGGCGATGTCGAACTGTCCGCCGGGTTGTTCCTCGACCTCGGACACCAACTGAGCAGGTCCGCGCTGCCCGGGGCGAGCGCGATCGGTGCCTCGATCACCGCGACCTTGGCCCAGAGCCCGTCCGGATCCGGCGACGCGCATCGCCGTCGCCGGATCATGGTGCTCGAGATCGTCGATCGGCTGGCCGAGCTGGCCGAGGCCGGGCCGACGCTGCTCGCCCTGGAAGACCTGCACTGGTCCGACGGCCTGAGCGTCGAGGTGCTCGCCCAGTTCGCCCGCCGGCTCCCCGCATTGCCCGTGCTGGCCATCGCCACCTACCGCAGCGACGAGCTCTACCCGCGCGTGCCCATGCGGCAGTGGCGGGCGCGGCTGCTGGGTCAGCGGCTGGCCGAGGAGGTCCGACTGCGCCGGCTCAGCTTCGACGAGGTCGATTCGATGGCCACCCTGCTGCTGGGCGGGCCGACCCGGGCTCCCCGCGACCTCGTCGAGCTGCTGCACGAACGCAGCGACGGGATCCCGCTGCACCTGGAAGAACTCGTCGCCGCGAGCGCGGGCGATCTCGGATCGTCCTCGCCCCGAGCCGTCCCGGACACCCTGCGCGAGGCGATCCTGCAGCGGTGCTCCGCGCTGTCAGAGCACTCGGCGGCGCTGGCTGGTGCGACCGCCGTGATCGGGCGCAGCTTCGATCTCGAGTTGGCCGCCGCGGTCGCCGACCAGCCGGTGGAGCAGGTCGCGGCCGGCGTCGAGGAGCTGGTCGAGCGGGCCTTCCTCGCGCCTGCCCTGGACGGTTGGTACGACTTTCGCCATGCGCTGATCCGCGATGCCCTCGAGAGCGCGGTGCCGCTCGCCCTGCGCCGCCGGCTGCATGCCCGGGTCGCAGCGGTTGCCACCGCCCGCCGCGGCTTGGGCGGAGCGGCCTTCTGCTCGGCGCACTACGAGGCTGCCGGCGCGAGCGGCGAAGCGCACGCGCACGCGCTGGGGGCTGCGCAGCGGGCGGCGTCGCTGTCCAACCACCGCGAGGCGCTGGAGCTGTTCGGGCGGGCTGTGCGGTGTGCACCGGACGATCTGTCCGAGCGCGAGATGGCGGACCTGCTGATCGCGCGCGCGGCGGAGGCGGCAGCAACCGACGACAACCGGGCGGCCGCGGAGGACTACGGCCGCGCCCACGACCTGCTGGCCGGTGCAGGCGACGCCGTCGCGGCGGCCGACGTGTTGCCGCGTCTGGTGGCTGTGCGGGGGCGGCTCGCGGCTGCCCTGTCTGCGGCGTACATGCTCGACCGCCGTCTCGAGGACTCCATCGCCCACGGTGAGCGGGCGCAGGCCCTGGCCGCGGACGCCGGAGACGAGGCGACCGAGCTCAATGCGCTGGTCACATTCGGGGCGGTGCTCGTGTTCGCCGGTCGCGGTGACGGGGGGTGGCCACGGCTCGAGGACGCGGTCCGGCGCGCTCGGGCCAACCGGTTCGAGGCCGAGGCGGCGCGCGCCTATCGCATGATCGGCAGCAGCGCATCGGTGCTGGTCGAGTACGGGCGGGCCGAGGAATGGCTGCGCGCGGGCATCGACTACGCCGAGCGCTGCGAGTTGTGGAACGACCGCCACTACATGGCCGCGCACTTGGGCCACGTGCTGTGGGCCACCGGGCGCTGGGCGCAGGCGGCTCCCGTCGTGGAGCATGCGATCGCCGACGGCTGGGGCGGATTGACCACGTCGATCACTGCCTTACATGTGCGCGGCTTCCTCGCGCTGGGGCGCGCACTGCCCGAGCAGGCCCGCGAGGCACTGGACGAGGCGTGCGATCTCGGGCTGCGGATGGGGGAGTTGCAGCGTCTGTCCCCTGCGTTGTGGGGGCTTGCGGAACTGGCCCTGGCCGAGCGGCGCTGGGGCGACGCCGCGAGCCTGTGCCAGCGAGGCTTCGAGGCCTCCGCCGCGGTTCGGGACGCGGCTTACCTGTTCCCGTTCCTGGTCACCGGCACCCGGGCCCTGATCGAGCTGGGCGATCCGGTCGCAGCCGCAGCGTGGGTCGAGGACGTCAGCACCGCCGTCCTCGATCGAGCCATCCCCGGAACCCTTCCGTCGATCGAGCACGCTCGCGGGTTGCTCCTGCTCGCCGCCGGATCGACCGGGCAGGCCAGATCGTCGCTCGCCGCCGCGCGCGACGGGTGGCTGCACCGCGGCCGGGCCTGGGAGGGGGCCTGGGCCTCGATCGACCTGGCCCGGTGCGCGTACCGCTCCAATCGGGCCGCCGAGGCGGCGACGCTGCTCGCACAGGTCGGCACGGTGGCGGCGGAGATGGGAGCCGTACACCTGGAGCGGGCGGCCGACGCCGTGACGCAGCTGATCGGCGGGCGGGGGACGGCAGAGGTCGCCTGGGCCCCACTGACCGCGCGCGAGTTCGAGGTCGCACAGCTGGTCTGCGCCGGCCGGACGAACCGCGAGATCGCGGCCGAGCTGACCATCAGCGCGAAGACGGCTGCCTCCCACGTCGAGCACATCCTGGTCAAACTCGGCGCCGGGCGTCGAACCGAGATCGCCGCGTGGGTGGTGGGAGTTCGTGCGGAGTGATCCGGTCCAACTGATGGGCCTGGTGCCCTCGTCTCGACGTATGGGATGACGGTCTCGTGTGTTGAGATCGCCGCTAGGCTGTCCGGGTGACGAATCGACGGCGATGGATGATCCTCGCCGTCGGCACGTTCTCCCAGGCGGCCACCTGTTCATTCCTGTACGGAATCCCGATGATCGTCCCGGCCCTGCGCACCGACGAGCACCTGAGCCTGCTCGGCGCGAGCCTGATCGTGTCGGCACCGGTCGCGGGGCTCCTGCTCACCTTGATCGCCTGGGGGGCAGCCGCCGACCACTACGGCGAGCGAATCGTGATCATGTCCGGAGTCGGTGCCGCGGCGTTGTTCCTCGTCGGGGCGACGCTCGCTCCGGGCCCGGTGGCGCTCGCGGTGTTGCTGGTCCTGGCGGGTGCGGGCGGCGCGTCGGTGTTCGCCGCCAGCGGCCGGGTCGTGATGGGCTGGTTCCCGGTGCAGGAGCGCGGGCTGGCGATGGGCACCCGGCAGACCGCACAGCCGCTCGGCGTGGCCATCGCCGCCCTGACCCTCCCGTCGCTCGCCCGTGCCCACGGCGTGCGGGTGGCACTGCTTTTCCCGGCGGGGCTGTGCGTGCTCGCGGCACTCGCCGTCCTGCTACTGGTCACCGATCCACCGCGGGTTGCGCGCCCGCCCGGCACGCCCGGCATCGGCTCGCCCTACCGCGGATCGTGGCACCTCGGCCGCATCCACCTGGCCAGCGCGTTGCTCGTCGTGCCGCAGTTCGCCGTGGCCACGTTCACGCTCGTCTACCTCGTAGGTCAGCGGCGCTGGGACCCGGCCGTGGCCGGCCGGATGATCTTCGGTTTCCAGGTGGCGGGCGCCCTGGGCCGCCTGTTTGCCGGCATCTGGTCCGACCGGGTCAGCAGCCGGCTGGGCCCGATGCGTCAACTGGCCGTGGCGAGCTCGGCGCTGATGGGCGGGCTCGCATTGGGCGCATGGCTCGATGCGGGGTGGATCATCGCGGGGTTCGCGCTCGGCGCGGTGATCACCGTGGCCGACAACGGGCTGGGCTACGTCGCGGTCGCCGAACTGGCCGGTACGGAGTGGTCCGGGCGTGCCCTGGGCGTGCAGAACACCGGCCAGAACATCGCGGCGGTCCTGACAGCACCGATGCTGGCCGGGGTCATCGGCGATTCGCGCTACGCGCTCGGATTCGCGCTCGTCGTGGTCTTCCCGCTGCTCGCGATCCCCCTCACGCCGGTGCGGGCCGAGCGGCTGGCAATGCACAGCTGACACCCGGCAAATCCCGACAATTACCCGGGTACCGTCGGGTCGGACGCGGCGCACCGGGGGGTGCGCCGTGTCCACCACTGCGTCGCGTCGACGTACGCAGGGTTCGGCGCGACGCCTGCTGGGGCGTGGCTGACCTTTGACGCCGACGAGCCCCTCCATGCTGTCGTCCTCGCGGTTTAGACTGCGGCATGACTGCCGGACCGAGGTCGTGATGGTTGTGCTGGATCTGCCCGCCGGGCGCAGTGGAGTGTTACCCAACCAGTACATCGAGGCCGCGATCACGGCGGGGGCGATCGACGCCGGTGGATACACGATTCCCCAGCAGAGCGTGCAGCCCGCGAGCCTTGATCTTCGGCTGGGCGAGGTCGCCTACCGCATTCGGTGCAGCTTCCTTCCCGGTAAGGCCACGGTGGAGCGGCGCGTCAAGGACTACATCATCGACGAGCTTGATCTTCGTCGTGAGGGTGCCGTTCTTGAGACCAAGTTGCCCTATTTGATCCCGCTCAAAGAGCGCCTTACGCTCCCCCCGGGGGTCCGGGCCAAGGCGAATCCGAAGAGTTCGACCGGCCGTGCCGATGTCTTCACGCGAGTCATCACGGATGAGAGCTCGCGCTTCGATGAAGTGGCGTCCGGATACAGCGGCAACCTCTACCTAGAGGTCGTGCCTCTGTCATTTCCCGTGAGGGTCCGCGAGGGCCTATCGCTGAATCAGCTCCGGCTCTCAGTTGGGTCGACCGTGCTCACGGATGACGAGATTCGAGCGTTCCATCGCGATCAGCAGCCGATCCTCTTCTCGGGCGGGTTTGCGGTACACGATGAGGGGATGGCACTGTCCGGCGGGTTGTTCCTGAGCCTTGACCTACGGGGCGATGCAGACGGCCGGGTGGGCTATCGCTCGCGCGGCAGTGCTCCCTTGCTCGACTTGTCCAAGGTTGGTATGGCCGAACCAGAAGCGTTCTGGGAGGCCGTCCGTCGGGAGGACGGCGACCGGATCGTCCTGGATCCAAGGAGCTTCTACCTCCTGATGTCCCACGAAGCAGTGACTATTCCACCCGAATTGGCAGCCGAGATGACGGCCTACGACCCGACCAGCGGCGAGCTCCGGACGCACTACGCGGGCTTCTTTGATCCCGGGTTCGGCTACGACCCGGCAAGCCAATTGAGAGGTTCCACGGCCGCGTTAGAAGTTCGAGCCCACGATGTGCCGTTCGTGATCGAGCACGGCCAGCGAGTCTGCAAACTCAACTTTGAGCGAATGCTTGAGCCACCGACGCTGCTGTATGGGCGCGATATCGGCTCGAACTACCAGCATCAGACCGAGACACTCGGAAAGCACTTTCGGCACCCCGAGCGCGTGGATGCTGACTCCCGGAAGGTGCGTGGTCACGCAGGCCGTGAAGTCGGGGACCAGCTAGATCTCTACGCGGCGCCCGGCTCCGACTGAACTCGGAGTACCGGGAGTGGGTGCTGGTCCGCCGGACGCGGACAACTGCCGGCACATTGCTGATGTTGGCAGCCGGCAGCATCGTGCTGGCGGGTGACTTGTGCAGCGATCCGAATGGTCGCCCGGAGCGGAGGATAGGGGATTTGAACCCCTGAGGGATTGCTCCCAACCCGCTTTCCAAGCGAGCGCCATAGGCCACTAGGCGAATCCTCCGCCGACGAGGATACGGGC
>QHCC01000006.1 GCA_003243915.1 Pseudonocardiales bacterium
GCCGAGACCGAGGCCATCATCGTCGAGGTGGTCGGCGAGCTGGCAGCTCGGCACGACGTCTGCGCAGTCGGAGTCGGCGCGGCGGGCTGGATCGCCAACGACCATGCGACAGTGCTGTTCTCGCCGCATCTCGCCTGGCGCGACGAGCCCCTGCGGGCGGCGCTGAGCGGACGGATCGGGCTGCCGCTGGTGGTGGCCAATGACGCCAACGCCGCGGCCTGGGCCGAGTACCGCTTCGGCGCTGCCCAGGGGCAGCGGGTCGTCGTGTGCGTGACGCTCGGGACCGGTATCGGGGGCGGGCTGGTGGTCGACGGCAATCTGTACCGCGGCGCGTTCGGCATCGCCTGCGAGTACGGGCACATGACCCTGGTCCCGGACGGGCGGCGTTGTGCCTGCGGCAACCGCGGCTGCTGGGAGATGTATGCCTCGGGCCGGGCCCTGGCTCGCGACGCGCGCGAACTCGTCGTGGAGTCGCCGATGGCGGCCGAACGACTGCTCGAGCTGGCCGGGTCGGTCGACGGGCTGACCGGGCAGGTGGTCACCGCGGCCGCAGCCGAGGGCGACCCGGCGGCCGAGGCGATCTGCACGACGACGGGGCGCTGGCTGGGGCGGGGGCTGGCCAACCTTGCCGCGGTGCTCGATCCGTCGATCTTCGTGATCGGCGGTGGTGTCTCCCAGGCCGGCGACCTGCTGCTGCGCCCCGCGCGCGAGGAGTTCGCGCACACCCTTACCGGCCGTGGTTACCGGCCCGTCGCCGAGATCGTATCGGCGGCGCTCGGTCCGGACTCGGGGCTGGTCGGAGCGGCCGACATCGCCCGCCGGGCCTGAGCCCTCCGACGTCGATACGGCAGGATGTGGCGGTGCCGACGCTGCGACTGCTGTCCTACAACGTGCGCTCGATGCGCGACGATCGAGCCGCGCTGGCCCGTGTGATCCGCAGCGCCGAGCCGGACGTGGTGTGCATCCAGGAGGCTCCGCGCTTCCTGCGCTGGCGTTCGACGTGCGCCGCGCTCGCGCGCACCAGCGGGCTGGTCGTCGTCGGCGGCGGACGCCCGGCGGCCGCGAACCTCGTCATGTCCACCCTCGGGGTCGACGTCGTCAAGGGCGTCGACGTGCTGTTCAGCAAGGACCCCGGACTGCACCAGCGCGGCTGCGCGCTCGCGGTGCTGCGCGTGCGGGCAGCGACTTTCGCCGTGGCCGGAACGCATCTGGACGTCAAGGACGGGCCCCGACTGCGCCATGTCGGCGAGCTGCACGCGGCCATCGCCACGCATGTTCCCGCGGACGTGCCGGCCATCGTCGCCGGCGACGTCAACGAGGGACCAGGCCGGCCCGCCTGGCAGGCGTTGACCGAGCAGGGGGTTGACGCGTTCGCCGCTGCCGGCGTCGGTTCGGGGTTCACCTCGAGCGCCGCGCACCCCCATCAGCGGATCGACGGCATCTTCGTCGACCGCCGCATCACCGTCGTCTCGGCGCGGGTTCTCGACGGCCCGGACGTCCTGATGGCCAGTGATCACCGCCCGCTACTGGCCGAACTCAGCCTCGAGTGACGTATCTCCGTGATCAGAGACGGCGTTTCGGCCGTCCCTGATCATCCAGATACGTCACTCAACGTGGGTGGTCTTGCATGGGCTCAGATGACCGCGCCGTCGTCGTCATCGTCGTCGCGGCGTTCACGCAATCGCATGACGAGCAGGCCCGCGCCGAGCAACACCCCCACGACACCGAGCAACATCGTCAGGTCGGTGGCCAGGCCGAATTCACCGCCCAGGCCGAGCAGCAGGATCGAGACCGCGAGCAGCGTCATCGCGCCGATCGTCGGCGCGGCCAGGCGCGGCAACGGGGGCGGCGGCGGCGGGATGTAGTGGTCCTCGTCGAGCCAGACCGGCTCGTCGACGGCGGGCTTGCTCAACCGCTCGCGCCAGTCCGCGTCCTCGCGCCGCAGGTCGCGCTCTGCCTCGCGCACGGCGGCGACCGTGTCGACGTGCCAGTCGGCGATCAATTCCGCGAACGCGGCGTCGGTGTCGACGCCGGCCAGCGGATCGTCACCGCGCTCGGGCAGCGGTGCCGGTGCACCGCCCAGTGCCCTTAACGCTGCCGCAACTATCGTCCGGGCGTCAGAGCGCTCCTCGGCGGCGACGAACAGGCGCCGCTGTTCATGGTCGAGACCGGGCGCGCGATCGAGGTAGGCGGCGATGCGGGCCCGCCCCAACGCGGTGAGTAGGGCCCGTCCCACGACCGCCTCGACGTCGGTGAGCGGCACGTAGCTGGCGGCGAACAGGCCGTTCTCGACCCGGCCGACCTGATCGGGGCCGGTCGCGTCCGGTGTCGCGCCCGACGTCACGTTGTGGCGCTTCCGGCGGTGTCACCGTCCGGAGCGGACATGGCGGTGAGGGAGCGGATGAACTCGACGCTGCCCTCGAAGATGCGGCGGGCGTCGTTGTCGAGCGTGGCGACGTGGTAGCTGTCGTCGAGGACGATCTCGCGCACCGTCGAGGCCGTCGCACCGGCGAGCAGCAGGCGCGCCGAGAGGGGCTCGACGACGTGGTCCTCGCGGCTGCGGAACAGCAGGATCGGCGCCGTGACCCGCGGGAGGTCGGCCAGCGTGATCCGCCACAGCTTCTGCAGCGACGCGAACGCCCGCACCGGCGTGCGGTCCAGGGCCGGCTCGACCACGTCGGGTTTCTTGATGTCGCTGCCGATCCCGGGGCTCGAGCGCACCGCCCAGCCGATATAGCGCGCGAACTTCGCATCGAAGCGCTCGGTGGCGTAGGACGGATTGACGAGCACCAGCCCGGCGAGGCGGTCGCCCTGCTGCTCGGCCAACCTGGTGACCAGCGTGCCGCCCATCGACAGCCCGCAGGCGAAGACGGTGTCGCATCGGGCCGCGACCTCGTCGAAGGCGTCTTCGATCGCGCGGTACCAATCGGTCCAGCGGCTGCGGTTGGTGTCCTGCCAGCGGGTGCCGTGCCCGGGCAGCAGCGGCAGGCGCACCGTGTATCCGGCCGCGGCGAGATGCTCGGCCCAGGGCAGCATGCTCGCCGGCGTCCCGGTGAAGCCGTGGCTCAGGACCACGCCGATCGGGCCACCGTCGGCGGCGAACGGTTCGGCTCCGGCAAGCTGTACCACGTCGTCCTCGTCTCACTGGTCGTGCGCAGGCGTTCATCATGCCCCGCGGACGCCCGCCACGGCGACGTGGAGGCTGCCGGTGCGCCTGCAGGGGCTTGGTGGCACCGCCGGCTCGGCACTACTGTCACGACGAGGTACCAAACGTGCAGACAACAGACGGGAGACGGCATTGTTCTACTGGCTCGCGAAGTTCGTCTTCCTCGGGCCATTGCTGCGCGGGGTGTGGCGACCGTGGGCTGAGGGTGCGGAGAACATCCCCGACGACCGCCCGGCGATCATCGCCAGCAACCATTTGTCCTTCTGCGATTCGTTCTTCATGCCGCTGATGGTGCCGCGCAAGGTCACCTTCCTCGCCAAGGCGGAGTACTTCACCACGCCGGGCCTCAAGGGATTCTTCTCGCGGATGTTCATGTCCGCGGTCGGTCAGGTGCCGATCGACCGCTCGGACGCCGACGCGTCCCGGGCCGCGTTGAACACCGGCGTGCGCGTGTTGCGGGCGGGCAAGCTGCTCGGCATCTACCCCGAAGGGACGCGCTCGCCCGACGGCCGGCTCTACCGCGGCAAGACCGGCGTCGCACGAATGGTGCTGGAATCGGGTGCCGTCGTGATTCCCTGCGCAATGGTCAACACCGAGGTCATCCAGCCCGCCGGCCGGCTGCTGCCCAAGTTTCGCCCGCGGCCCGGCGCGCGATTCGGCAGGCCCCTCGACTTCTCCCGCTACGAAGGGATGTCCGGCGACCGTTTCGTCGAACGCTCGATGACCGACGAGATCATGTACGAACTGATGCAGCTGTCCGGCCAGGAGTACGTCGACACCTACGCCGCGAAGGTCAAGAAGGCGCAGGGCACCGACACGGGCTTCGGTGCCCGCGAAGCGGCCGAGATCCGCGAACTCGGCGAGCGCATGCCTGACACCCGAGCCGGCTAGTGGTCTGCCTGGGTATGCGGCGGTGGATGGGGTGATCCAGACGGTGGCTGGTCCCCGCTCGTCGCGAGCGGCGTCCTGATGCGCTTCTTCTACGACTGCGAGTTCATCGAGGACGGCACGACGATCGAGCTGGTGTCCATCGGCGTCGTCGATGAGCGCGGTCGCGAGTTCTACGCAGTGTCGACCGAATTCGACCCCGCGCGCGCGATCGACTGGGTCCGCCGCCACGTCCTGGAGAAGCTGCCGGGCCCGGCCGACCCGGTGTGGTGCTCGCTGGAACGCATCCGCGAGGACCTGCTGGCGTTCCTCGTCGAGCCCGACGAGCCGATCGAGCTGTGGGCTTGGATGTCCGCCTACGACCACGTGGCCCTGGCGCAGTTGTGGGGCGACATGCGGGCGCTGCCGCGGGTGATCCCGCGCTTCACTCACGAACTGCGCCAGCGGTGGGAGGACGCAGGTTCGCCGCCGTTGCCGGCGGCGCCGGCCGACCAACATGATGCGCTTGCTGACGCCAGACACAACCTCGCCCGCTGGCGGGCGCTCGAGTCGTCCCGTACCGGCGGGTAGCTCGATAGGGTCGAGCGCTGCGACACCGCCGTCGCGACAGGTCGATTTCGACGAAGGGATCCCACGACATGCGAATCGGCGTGCTCACCGGCGGTGGCGACTGCCCAGGACTGAACGCGGTGATTCGCGCGGTCATCCGCAAGGGCGTAGGGGTCTACGGACACGATTTCGTGGGCTTTCGGGACGGCTGGAAGGGCCCGCTGGAGAACGTGACGACGCCGCTGGGCGTACCCGAGGTGCGGGGCATACTGCCACGTGGCGGGACGATCCTGGGCTCCTCGCGCACCAACCCGTTCAAGGTCGACGGCGGCGTGGAGAAGATCGTCGGCAACCTGCATCGTCTGGGTATCGACGCCTTGATCGCGATCGGCGGCGAGGACACCCTCGGGGTCGCTACCAGGCTGAGCGAGGTCGGCGTCCACGTCGTCGGGGTGCCCAAGACGATCGACAACGACCTCAATGCCACCGACTACACCTTCGGCTTCGACACGGCCGTCAACATCGCGATGGAGGCAATCGACCGGCTGCACACCACTGCCGAGTCCCACCACCGAGCGCTGATCGTCGAGGTCATGGGGCGCCACGCCGGCTGGATCGCACTGCACGCGGGCCTGGCCGGCGGGGCCAACGTCATCCTGCTGCCGGAGTTCCCGTTCTCCCTCGAGCGGGTCTGCGCCTACGTCGAGAGCCGCTTCCAGTCGCACTACGCGCCGATCATCGTCGTCGCCGAGGGAGCGACGCCCGACGGCGGGGAGAACGCGACGATCGAGAAGGGGCTCGACGCGTTCGGGCACGTCCGACTCGGCGGCATCGGGGAATGGCTGGCCGGCCAGATCGAGGCGCACACCGGCAAGGAGGCCCGCACCACCGTCCTCGGGCACATCCAGCGCGGCGGCACCCCCTCGGCGTTCGACCGGGTGCTGGCCACCCGCTTCGGCCTGCATGCCGTCGACGCGGCCAACGACCACGACTGGGGCAAGATGGTGGCCCTGCGCGGCACCGACATCGTCCGGGTCCCGTTCGCCGAAGCGACGTCGGAATTGAAGCTCGTCCGGCCCGAGCTGTACGCCGAGGCCGAGGTCTTCTTCGGCTGAACCGGCGGACGACTGCGCCTGGAGGGGGCCGCCCGACCGGCGCGCTACCGCGGGACCGCACCCGCACCCTTACCCTTGACGCGTGACCTCTCCGCTGGACGCTGACGTGGGCGTCCCCGACGATCTCGGGCTGGACGCATGGCGTTCCCTGCCGGCGGCGCAGCAGCCGTCCTGGCCCGATGAGCTGGCATTGCGCGAGGTCGCGCTCACGCTGGCCGGGATGCCACCGCTGGTCGTCGCGCCCGAGGTCGACCAGCTGCGCGAGCGGCTGGCTGCAGTCGCGCGCGGCGAGGCGTTCCTGCTGCAGGGCGGTGACTGCGCCGAGACGTTCGTGACGAGCACCCAGGCCGACATCGCCGCCAAGGTGCGCATCCTGCTGCAGATGGCGGTCGTGCTGACCTACGGGGCGTCGGTGCCGGTGGTGAAGCTGGGTCGTATCGCCGGTCAGTACGCCAAGCCGCGCACTACTGAGCTGGACGGCACGGGGCAGCGCTCCTACCGCGGCGACATGGTCAACGAGCTCGTCGGCGACCGCACCCCCGACCCGCGCCGGATCCTGCGCGCGTACTCGACCGCCGCCTCGACGCTCAACCTGCTTCGCGCGTACGCCGGCGGGGGGCTGGCGTCACTGGACCGCGTGCACGCGTGGAACGCGGCGTTCGCCCGCTCGACAGAGACCGGTGCCCGCTATGAGAAGCTGGCCGCCGAGATCGACCGTGCGGTGCGTTTCATGCGGGCCTGCGGGGTGCATGACGCCGCGCTGGAGGGCGTCGAGCTCTATTCCTCGCACGAGGCGCTGATCCTCGAGTACGAGCGGGCCCTGACGCGGGTCGACGACGGCCGCGCCTACGACCTCTCGGCGCACTTCGTCTGGGTCGGTGAGCGCACCCGCCAGATGGACGGCGCGCATCTCGATTTCGTCTCGCGCATTGCCAACCCGATCGGGGTCAAGCTCGGACCGACGGCGACCCCGGAGTTCGCGGCCGAGCTTGTCGAGCGCCTCGACCCCGATAACGTGCCCGGCCGGTTGACGCTGATCAGCCGGATGTCGAATTCGCTGGTGCGTGACCGATTGCCGGCGATCGTGGAGAAGGTGACGTCGACGGGCCACCTCGTGGTGTGGCACTGCGACCCGATGCACGGCAACACCGAGGAGACCGCCGACGGCGTCAAGACCCGCCACCTGGACCGCATCATCGACGAGGTCGACGGGTTCTTCGACGTGCATGCCGCGCTCGGCACCCACCCAGGCGGCCTGCACGTCGAGCTGACCGGCGACGACGTCACCGAGTGCATCGGTGGCACGGCGGAGTTGACCGCCGCAGACCTGGGGCGCCGCTACGAGACCGCCTGCGATCCTCGGCTCAACATCGAGCAGTCGTTGGAGCTGGCCTTCCGCGTCGCCGAGCGTCTGGTGGCCGAGCGCCGCCGCCGGGACGTGCAGTGATGCGCCGAGAGGTCAGTTTCGCGCCCAGTGGTCACCTGCATCTGTCCGCCCGCCACGCACGTGACCGCTCGCGGGTGGGCGGATGACGACGGTCGTCGACCTGCGCTCGGACACCGTCACCAAGCCCACGCCGGCCATGCGCGCGGCCATGGCCGAGGCCGACGTCGGCGACGACGTGTACGGCGAGGACCCGACCGTCAACGCGCTGGAGGCCGAGGTCGCCGACCTGCTCGGGCACGAGGCGGGGCTGTTCGTGCCGTCCGGGTCGCTCGGCAACCAGCTCGGTATCCGGCTGCTCGTGGCACCGGGCCGGGAGTTGGTGTGCGACTCCCTGGCGCACGTGGCGCGCGCCGAACTCGGGGCGGCAGCCGTCTTCTCCGGCATCACGTTCCGAACCTGGCGGGCCACCCGCGGGGTACTCGACGTCGGTGCGATCACCGAGCTGATCGCGCCGAACGCCGGACCCTACCTGGTCTCCACGGCCGCGATCGCCGTCGAGAACACGCACAACTTCGGGGGTGGCACCGTGCAGCCCGTGCAACGGGTGCGGGCGGTGATCGAGCTGGCCCGGTCCCACGGGCTCGGGTTGCACCTCGATGGCGCGCGGTTGTGGAACGCGCACGTGGCCAGCGGGCTCTCGCTGCGCGAGCTTGCCGCCGGATTCGACACGGCCTCGGTGTGCCTGTCGAAGGGCCTCGGCGCACCCGTCGGCTCCGTGCTCGTTTCGACGGCGCAGCGCATCGCCGACGCGCGGGTGTGGCGCAAGCGCTACGGCGCCGGAATGCGGCAGAGCGGCATCCTGGCCGCGGCCGGGCGCTACGCGCTGACCCATCATGTCCAGCGGCTCGCCGAGGACCACACCCGGGCTCGCCGGCTGGCCTCGGCGCTGGGTGCGGACCCCGCGACGGTCGACACCAACATGGTCGTGCTCGACGCAGCCGAGGCGAGCACCGTCGTTGCGGAGGCGCGCGAGCAGGACGTGCTGGTCTCGGCGCTGGGCCCGCGGTTCCTGCGCCTGGTCACGCACCTCGACGTGGACGACGACGCCATCGACCGGGCGATCGACGTGCTGGCGCCGCTCGTCTGAGCCCCATTGTGCGACGTCTGGCCGTCTGACGCGGCCAAGAGTTGCACATCGGTCAGCCGGCCAGGTGCGCCGCCGAGGTGCGCCCGAGCAGCGGGGGGATGACGGTGACCGCCTGCGCCAGCTCGTCGAGCAGGTCGCCGAACAGCGCCTGCGCGCCGTCGCACAACGCCGTCTCAGGATGCGGGTGCACGTCCACCATCACCCCGTCGGCCCCGACCGCCATACCGGCCCGGGCCAGCGGCACGACCAGGTCCCGACGACCGGCCGCATGGGACGGGTCGACGATCACTGGCAGGTGTGACAGGCGCTGCACCATCGCTACCGCCGAGACGTCGAGCAAGTTGCGGATCGACGGCTCGAAAGAGCGCACCCCGCGTTCGCACAGCACGATGTCGAGGTTGCCGCGCTGGGCGATGTACTCGGCGGCCATCAGCCA
>QHCC01000007.1 GCA_003243915.1 Pseudonocardiales bacterium
GACGAACACCCGGCCGAAGTTGTCCGAGTCCTTCTCGACGCGGTGGTACTGCGCCTTGATCTCCTTGCGGTCCAGGAAGCGCAGCACCCGCTTCTTCAGCTGTCCGGACCCCTTGCCTGGAATGATCTCCACGAGCGGCGCCTTCTTGGCGACCGCCTCGGCGATGATCGCCTGCAGCGCGGCCTCGATCTGCCCACCGCTGTTGTAGATGTCGTGCAGGTCCAGCTTGAGCTTCACCGGACGCCCTCCTCGCTCAGACGCGCAGGATCGCGGCGGATTCGGCGGCCACCGACACCCGGCCGACCTCGATCTCGACGGCCGCGGTGGCCAGGACGACCTCCCGCGCGTCGAGCGCGAGCGCGTGCGGCTGCGGCGACAGGTTCGCCACGACCCGAAACGCGCCGCGGTGCATCACCAGCCAGCGCTCGTGCTCGTCGTAGTCGACTCGCACGCGGGTGAGATCCGCATCGCGAAGGTCCGGCTCGGCGCTGCGCAACGCGATGAGCCGGCGGTAGAGCGCGAGCACGTCGGCGTGGGCGCCTTCACCCACCTCGGACCAGTCCAGGATCGCGCTGCGGTACGCCTCGGGGTCCTGCGGATCGATCATCTGGTCCACGTCCCACCCGTGCCGAGAGAACTCCTCGACGCGACCCCTGCCGGTCGCCTCGGCCAGTTCCGGCTCGGGATGGGAGGTGAAGAACGGCCAGCGGGTGGACGCGGCCCACTCCTCGCCCATCCAGAGCATCGGAGTGAACGGGGAAGTGAGCAGCAGCACGGCCCCGACGCGAAGCAGGCCGGGGGAAACCAGTTCCGGCAGCCGGTCACCGACCGCGCGGTTGCCGACCTGGTCGTGGTTCTGCAGGCACACGACGAAGCGCCAGCCCGGCGTCGTCGCCCGGTCGACGGGCTTGCCGTGGTTTCGCCCACGAAACGTCGAGTACGTCCCGTCGTGCCAAAAGGCGGACGTGAGCACCTTGGCCAGCACTGACAGCGAGCCGAAGTCGCAGTAGTAGCCCTGGGTCTCGCCGGTGAGCGCGGCGTGCAGCGCGTGGTGCACGTCGTCGTCCCACTGCGCGTCGAGCCCGTAGCCGGACTGCGCTGGCGGGGTAGCCGCGGTTGGTGTGATCATCACCGGGTCGTTGAGGTCCGACTCGGCGATCAGCGTGAGCCGGCGCCCGAGCGAGCTGGCCAGCGCATCGACCTCCGCGGACAGCTCGGCGAGGATGTGGATGGGGGAGCGGTCCTGCAGCGCGTGCACGGCATCCAGGCGCAGCGCATCGACGTGGTAATCGCGCAACCACATCAGCGCGTTGTCGATCACGAAGCGGCGCACGTGCGGTTCTTCCAGATTGACCAGGTCGCCCCACGTGTTTCGGCCGGGCTTCAGGTAGGGCCCGAAGCGCGGCAGATAGTTACCGGACGGGCCGAGGTGGTTGTACACGACGTCGAGCACGACAGCCAGGCCCCTGGCATGGCAGGCGTCGACGAATCGCTTCAGCCCGTCCGGACCGCCGTATGCCTCGTGCACCGCGTACCAGTCGACACCGTCGTACCCCCAGTTCCACACGCCGTTGAAGGAGTTCACCGGCAGCACCTCGACGTGGGTGATTCCCAGTGATACCAGGTGGTCCAGCCGCTCGGTGGCAGTGTCGAACGTGGCGCCAGGTGTGAACGTGCCGATGTGCAGTTCGTAGATGACAGCGCCGGGCAGCTCACGTCCACGCCAGTCGGCATCGCCCCACGGAAAGGCCGCCTGGTCGTAGATGCGGCTCGCGCCGTGCACGCCGCTGGGCTGCCAGCGAGAAGCCGGGTCCGGAAGCGGCTCGTCGTCCTCGTCGAGCAGGAAGGCGTAGTCGGTGCCCGGCGCCGCGTCAGGACCCGACCACCATCCGTCGGGGCCCATGCCGAGGACGACCGGCTCGCCCGCGACGACCGCCCGGACCCGGCGCACGCCGGGAGCCCACACACCGATCCTCGCCATGCCGTTCACCCTGCCATGCGCCACTAGCGACACTAGGGTGCCCACATGGCATTGGAATCGCCCTCGATGCGACAGGCCCTCGCCGTGGCAGCGGGTCCGGTGAACCTGGCCGGGTTCGACACTGCGGCGCGACCGCTCGCCCCCGTCAGCAAGAACGGGAAGCCGAAGAAGCTGCGTACCGCTACCACCGAGCTCGCCGCGCTGCAGGAGCGGCTATGAGCCGAGGCAACCGCCGGCGGAACGCGCAGCATCCTGCTGGTGCTCCAAGGCATCGACACCTCGGGCAAGGGCGGCGTCACTGAGCACGTCGTGGGCACCTTCGGGCCGATCGGCGTGCAATACACCGGCTTCAAAAAACCCACCGCCGAAGAGGCGGCGCACGACTTCCTCTGGCGTATCCGCAAGCGGCTGCCACCGCCGGGAGTGCTTGCGGTCTTCGACCGTTCGCACTACGAGGACGTGCTGGTGCCGCGGGTGCATGAGCTGGTCCCGGAATCGGAATGGCAGGCCCGCTACGGCAAGATCAACGCGTTCGAGGCCAAGGTCGCGGCCAGTGGCACCACGTTGGTGAAGTGCTTCCTGCACATCTCCTACGACACCCAGCGCGAGCGACTGCTGGCGCGACTGGACGACCCAGACAAGCACTGGAAGTTCAACGAAGGAGACCTGGCCGAGCGGGCCCTGTGGTCGGACTACACGGCAGCGTTCGAGGCCATGCTGGAGAACTGCAACACTGCGGCCGGACCGTGGTACGTCGTGCCCAGCGACTCGAAGAAATACCGTAACTGGGCGATCGGCGAGCTGCTGCGCGAGACCCTCGAGGAGCTCGCCCCGCAGTTCCCCCAGCCCGCGTTGGACGTCGAGGGGCTGCGGACACGCCTCCAACCGCCCAACTGAGGATCCGCCGTCCCCGGCCTGATCAACTCACGTCCAGTGTTTCTCTACCCCATGCCGCGACCGCGCGCATCTCCACATCCCGGCTCAGCGCACGAGCAGCGCCACCGGGTAGGCGGCCAGCAGGTCGCGGAGTGCGACGGTTCGGCTGTGCCGCAGGCCCGAGATGACGTCGGTGCACGGAGCGCCGAGCTCCATCGTCGTGTCGCGCCAAGCACCGTCGCGCTCGAGCCGTACCGGCAGCCGGGTCGCGACGGTGATCGCCCCGCCCCGGTCGAAGGCCACCACGTGCCCGGCCGCGGCGCCGCTCGCGCCGAGTGGCTCATAGCCGGTGAACAGATCCGGGCAGTCGCGGCGCAGCCGCAGCGCGCGCGACACGACCCACAGCTTGGCCGCGCCGGCCTCGACCGGCGGCGCGTCGACCTCGCCGTCGAGGCGCTCGAGCACGGCACGACGGGCCTGGAAGTCGACCGCCCGCCGGTTGTCCGGGTCGACGAGCGAGTCCTCCCAGAGCTCGGTGCCCTGATACACGTCGGGCACCCCGGGCATGGTGAGCTGCACCAGCTTCTGAGCCAGAGCGTTCGTCGCGCCGTAGGGGGTGATGCGCTCGACGAATGCGGTGAGCGGGTCGCGCACCTGGGGGGCGTCGTAGGCCGCGTCGACCGCGGCGTGCACGGCGGCCTCGAATGCCGCGTCCGGATCGATCCACGTGGTGCCCTGTGCCGCCTCGCGCATCGCCTTCTCGGCGTAGGCGTGCATGCGCTCGCGTTCGATGAGCCCCGCGCCGGCGAACGTCTGCCACAGCAGGTAACCGAATGTCGGATCGGGAACCGGGGCCGCGGCCATCAACCGGCGGGCCAGCGCGGCCCATTCCTCCGCCAGCTCGCTGAGCACCGCGAGTCGGGCCCGGACGTCCTCGCCGCGCTTGGTGTCGTGCGTGGACAGCGTGGTCATGCTGTGCGGCGCGGCGTGCTGGCGGCGCCGCTGCGCGGAGTGGAAATCTTCGGGCTCGATGCCGAAACAAGCGGGGTCGCCGCCCACCTCGTTGAGCGCGATGAAGCGGGTATAGCGGTAGTAGCAGGTGTCCTCGACGCCCTTGGCCATTACCGCGCCGGACGCCTGCTGGAAGCGCACGCACAGCTCGTCGGAGGGGTCGGCCAGCCGCACGGAGAGTGAGCCGATCGGGTCGGCGAGGTCGGGGCGGGCCCCGCGGGCGCGCTCGATCGCCACCGCCAGCTGCTCGGCGCCCACCGGGAGGTAGGAGCGGTAGACCGGAAACGCGACGAGAAGCTCGTTCAGGGCCTGCACGGCGCACTCGGTTCCCGGTGCCAGGCGGGCCATTCGGGACACCTCGGCGCGCAGGATCGTGGAGACCGCCAGCCGTTTGCCGCGAGCGACGTGCTCGGCGAAACCCGCCTGGTCGCCAGTCACTTCGCGGTAGAGGCGATCGAATGCGCTCTCGGCCGAGGGGTCGATGAACAACCCACCCACCTCGGCCAGCGCGTCGTAACCCGTCGTACCCGCGACCGGCCAGTCGTCGGGGAGGTGCTCGCCCGGTTCCAGGATCTTCTCGACGGTGATCCACGTGTCGTCACCGGCCACCGCCCGAAGGCGCTGCAGGTATGCCCGCGGATCGGTGAGCCCGTCGGGATGATCGATGCGGATGCCGTCGATCGCGTCGTCGCGCAGCCAGCGGACGATCTGCTCGTGCGTCGCGTCGAAGACGGACTCGTCCTCGACCCGCAGCCCGGCGAGGCCGGTGACGGCGAAGAAGCGCCGGTAGTTCTGCTCGGTGTCGGCACGCCGGTAGTTCACCAGCTCGTAGTTCTGGCGCTCGTGGACCGCCGCCGCGCTCTGGCCCGGTGCGGGCTCGGTACCCGGCGCGAGCGGGAAGCGGTGCTCGAAGTAGCGCAGCTCACCGTCGACGACCTCGAGCTCGGCGGGGTCGAAACCGTCGCCGAGAACGGGCAACAGCAGCCGGGCGCGTACCCAGTCGATGTCGAACCAGCGGGCGTATGCCGAGGCTCGCCCCAGCCGCAGGACGTCCCACCAGGCCGGGTTCTGCTGCGCGTCGGCCACGCCGGTGTGGTTCGGGACGATGTCGACGACGACCTTGAGCCCGCGGGCGCGGGCGGCTGCGAGCAGCCGGGTCCAGCCGTCGACCCCGCCGCGAGGGACGTCGATCGTGTCGAAGCCGACGACGTCGTAACCGTGCTCCGAGCCGCGGGCCGACGGCAGCAGTGGCGAGAGGTAGAGCGCGCCGACCCCCAGTGTCGCGAGATAGTCACAGGCGTCGGCGGCCGCGTGCAGGTCGAACGAAGCCCGCACCTGAAGGCGGTAGGTGGAGCTCGGGACGCCCACGTCAGCCCACGCCGCGCAGCACGACGAGCGCCCGGGGACCGATGGTGACCACGCCGTTCGGATCCACGATGGTGCCGTCCGTGGTGTCGCCGGCGCTGTCGGCCGTGGTGTCGACGACGATCTCCCAGGCAAGCCCGTACTCGGCGCCAGGGGTGCGGAACTCGATCGGCTCGTGGTGGGCACTGAAGAACAGCAGGAACGAGTCGTCGACGACGCGTCGTCCGCGGCTGTCGCGACCGGCGATGCCCTGCCCGTTGAGGTAGACGCCGATCGCCCGCCCGAATCCGGAGTCCCAGTCCTCCTCGGTCATCTGAGCGCCCTCGGGGGTGAACCAGGCCAGGTCGGGCAGGGTGTCCTCACCGCGCCGGCGTACCGGGCGGCCGTCGAAGAACCGCCGCCGACGGAAGATCGGATGGGCTCGGCGCAGCTCGGCGATGCGGCGCGTGAAGGCCAGCAGATCGACGTCGATCTTGCCCCAGTCCATCCAGGTCAACTCGTTGTCCTGGCAGTAGCCGTTGTTGTTGCCCCGCTGGGTGCGCCCCATCTCGTCGCCGTGGCTGATCATCGGCACGCCTTGCGAGAGGAACAGGGTGGCGAGCAGGTTGCGGCGCTGCTGGGCGCGCAGTGCGATGATCGCCGCGTCGTCGGTAGGCCCCTCGATGCCGCAGTTCCATGACCTGTTGTGGTTCTCGCCGTCGTTGTTGTTGTCGTCGTTCGCCTCGTTGTGCTTCTCGTTGTAACTGACCAGGTCGAGCAGGGTGAAACCGTCGTGGGCGGTGACGAAGTTGATGCTGGCCACCGGACGCCGCCCCGAGGACTCATAGAGGTCGGCCGAGCCGGTGAGCCGAGCGGCGAACTCACCGATCGTCGCCCGGTCCCCGCGCCAGAAGTCGCGCACCGTGTCGCGGTACTTGCCGTTCCACTCCGTCCACTGCGGCGGGAAGTTGCCCACCTGGTAGCCGCCGGGGCCGACGTCCCACGGCTCGGCGATGAGCTTCACCTGGCTCACGACCGGATCCTGCTGGACGAGTTCGAAGAAGGTGGCCAGCCGGTTGACGTCGTAGAACTCGCGGGCCAGGGTGGCGGCCAGGTCGAAGCGGAAGCCGTCGACGTGCATTTCGAGGATCCAGTACCGCAGCGAATCCATGATCAGCTGCAGGGTGTGCGGGTGCCGCACGTTCAAGGTGTTGCCGGTGCCCGTGTAATCCGTGTAGTGCTTGGGTGAGACCTCGGCGAGCCGGTAGTAGGCCGCGTTGTCGATGCCGCGGAACGAGAGGGTCGGACCGAGGTGGTTGCCCTCGCCGGTGTGGTTGTAGACCACATCCAGGATGACCTCGATGCCCGCCTCGTGCAGGGTGCGCACCATCGCCTTGAACTCCTGCACCTGTCCGCCCGGCGTGATGTTCGAGGCGTACTTGGAGTCGGGGGCGAGGAAGCCGATCGTGTTGTAGCCCCAGTAGTTGGCCAGCCCCTTGTCGAGCAGCATCGAGTCGTTGACGAAATGGTGCACCGGCATCAACTCGATCGCCGTCACGCCCAACGCCCGCAGATGGTCGACGATCACCGGGTGCGCGATGCCCGCATAGGTGCCGCGCAGCTGCTCGGGCACCTCCGGGTGGCGCTGGGTCATGCCCTTGACGTGCGCCTCGTAGATCACCGAGTCGGCGTAGGCATGCCGTGGCGGCCGGTCGACGCCCCAGTCGAAGAATGGGTTGGTGACGACGCATTTGGGCATGTGTTCGGCCGAGTCCGCGTCGTTGTGACTGTCGGGATCGCCGAAGTGGTACCCGAACAACGATTCATGCCACTCGATCCGTCCGTCGATCGCCTTCGCGTAGGGGTCGAGCAGCAGCTTGGCCGGGTTGCAGCGCAGGCCGCGTTCGGGATCGTTGGGCCCGTGGACGCGGTAGCCGTAGCGCTGTCCCGGCTCGACGTTGGGCAGGAACGCATGCCAGACGAAGCCGTCGACGTCGGGCAGTTCGACCCGGGTCTCGGTGCCGTCCGCGTCGAACAGGCACAGTTCGACGAGCGCGGCTACTTCGCTGAACAGTGCGAAGTTGGTCCCCGACCCGTCGTAGCTGGCTCCCAGTGGATAGGCCGTTCCGGGCCACACGTCCATGCTGCTCCTCGTCCCTGGCGTGCTGGTCGGGTCCAGCCTGCCAGAGCCCGCGTCAGCCAGCCCGCGGCGTCGCAGCTATGTGATCTTTACCGGCTCGGGCTGCTCGACGCGGTCGGTGTCGGCCTCGGAAGGCCCGGGCCGTTCGGGCCGATCGGGACGTTCGGCCGCGGGCCGCCGCCGTTGCGGAACCGGGGATCGCGTCCGAACCCCGGCGCACCCCCGCCCGGGCCCGGTCCCCGCTCCAGACGCATGCCACCGCGGTGATCGCCGTGCCCGCTCACCGCATGACCAACCAGCAGACCGCCGCCACCGAACAGCAGCGCACCCACGATCGCCGCCGCCGCGACATGACCACGTCGCGCCGGATTGACCCACGGCATCCGGGGGGCGCGGGCTACCGGCGCGAACGGCACGGGCGCCGGCGGCTGGTAGGGCTGCGCGAGTCCGGGTGCCGGCGGCTGGTAGGGCTGCGCGGGAGCAGGCCCCGGCGGCGGGGCAGCCGGGGGCAGCACCGCCTCAGCCGGCGCGCCGGGCGGTGTGACGGCCTCGGCGTGCTCGGTAGGTGTTGGACCGGTCTCGGGAGCGGGGGGTTCGGGGGAGTTGCTCGGCGTGGTCATAACGGCCCTCCTGGGTATGGCGGTTGACGTTACGCACGACGGCGGTGAATCGATGAAGAATCCGTCTGCCGGCCGGTGTGCCGTTGCTGTGAATGACCGCGGAGCGCCGCCCGGTTTGCGGCTATCCGGCCAGCTCGAAGCCGGCGCCCGCGGCGGCAAAGGCGCGCAGGGCATGGTGATCGAGCCAGACCCGGGGCGTGACGGCCATGCCCCGAGCCGGCGATGTCGGACCGGGCTCGTACCGTGGGGTCCATGCGCGTTGCCAGTGACATCGTCCCCAGCACCGGGACGTTCCAGGTCGTCGCCGACTTCGAGCCCTCGGGCGATCAGCCGGCTGCGATCGCCGATCTCGAACGTCGCCTGATCGCCGGCGAGAAGGATGTCGTCCTGCTCGGCGCCACCGGCACCGGCAAGTCGGCGACGGCCGCGTGGCTGATCGAGAAGTTGCAGCGCCCGGCGCTGATCATGGCGCCGAACAAGACCCTGGCCGCACAGCTGGCCAACGAACTACGCGAGATGCTGCCCAACAACGCCGTCGAGTATTTCGTCAGCTACTACGACTACTACCAGCCCGAGGCCTACGTCCCGCAGACCGACACCTACATCGAGAAGGACAGCTCGGTCAACTCCGAGGTCGAGCGGCTGCGGCACTCGGCCACCATGTCGCTGCTCACCCGGCGCGACGTGGTGGTGGTGGCGACGGTGTCCTGCATCTACGGGCTGGGCACCCCGCAGGAATACGTCGACCGTTCGGTGCGGCTGCGAGTGGGGCAGCAGATCGGCCGCGACAAGATCCTGCGGGGCCTGGTCGACGTTCAGTACTCCCGCAACGATCTGTCCTTCACCCGAGGCACGTTCCGGGTCCGCGGCGACACCGTCGAGATCTTCCCGGCATACGAGGAGCTGGCGATCCGGGCCGAGATGTTCGGCGACGAGATCGNNTCAACGACGAGGTCGAGCGGCTCAGGCACTCGGCCACGAACTCGCTGCTGACCAGGCGGGACACGATCGTGGTGGCCTCGGTCTCGTGCATCTACGGGCTCGGCACGCCGCAGGAGTACGTAGACCGGATGGTCAGGCTCAAGGCCGGCGAGTCGATCGAGCGGGACGCGCTGCTGCGCCAGCTGGTCGGGATGCAGTACCAGCGCAACGACCTGGCGTTCAGCCGGGGCACGTTCCGGGTCAGGGGCGACACCATCGAGGTGATCCCGGTCTATGAGGAGCATGCGGTCCGGATCGAGATGTTCGGCGACGAGATCGAGCGGTTGTACTACCTGCACCCGCTCACCGGCGAGGTCATCCGTGAGGTCGACGAGGTGTTCGTCTTCCCGGCCACGCACTACGCCGCGGGGCCCGAGCGCATGGAACGCGCCATCCGCGGCATCGAAGCCGAACTCGCCACCCGGCTGGCCGAGCTGGAGTCGCAGAACAAGCTGCTCGAGGTGCAGCGGCTGCGCATGCGCACCGCGTACGACGTCGAGATGATGCGCCAGGTGGGGTTCTGCTCGGGCATCGAGAACTACTCGCTGCACATCGACGGACGAGAGCGGGGCAGCGCGCCGAACTGCCTGCTCGACTACTTCCCCGAGGACTTCCTGCTCGTCATCGACGAGTCACACGTGACGGTGCCGCAGACCGGCGGCATGTACGAGGGCGACATGTCCCGCAAGCGGATGCTCGTCGAGCACGGCTTCCGGCTGCCCTCGGCCATGGACAACCGGCCGCTGAAGTTCGAGGAGTTCGTCGACCGCATAGGCCAGACCGTGTACCTCTCGGCCACCCCGGGCCCCTACGAGCTGGGGCGGACGAAGGGTGAATTCGTCGAGCAGGTGATCCGTCCGACGGGCCTCGTCGACCCGGAGGTGGTCGTCAAGCCGACCAAGGGCCAGATCGACGACCTGGTGCACGAGATCCGCGAGCGGGCCGAGCGCAACGAGCGAGTGCTGGTCACGACGCTGACGAAGAAGATGTCCGAGGACCTCACCGACTACCTGCTCGAGCTCGGCATCCGGGTGCGCTACCTGCATTCCGAGGTCGACACGTTGCGCCGTGTCGAGTTGCTACGCGAGCTGCGGATGGGGGAGTTCGACGTGCTGGTAGGCATCAACCTGCTTCGAGAGGGCCTCGACCTGCCCGAGGTGTCGCTGGTGTCCATCCTCGACGCCGACAAGGAGGGCTTCCTGCGCTCTGGCACCTCGCTGATCCAGACCATCGGCCGGGCCGCGCGTAACGTCTCCGGTCAGGTGCACATGTACGCCGACACCATCACCCCGTCCATGCAGAAGGCCATCGACGAGACGAACCGGCGCCGCGAGAAGCAGGTCGCCTACAACCTGGAGAAGGGCGTCGACCCACAGCCGCTGCGCAAGCGGATCGCCGACATCACCGACATGCTGGCCCGCGAAGCGGCCGACACCGAACAGCTGCTGGGCTCGACGCCCATGGGCGGCTCGGGCCGCTCGCAGTCCCGCGGCAAGTCAGCGGTGCCCGGTCGGGGCGGACGCGGGGCGTCGCCGGGTGTGGTCGGTGTGGGTGCCCACGCCGGCGGTGGCCTTGACGTCGCGATGATGCCGCGCGCCGAGCTGGCCGACCTCATCCAGCAGCTCAACGACCAGATGCTCGGCGCGGCGCGCGAACTGCAGTTCGAGATCGCGGCCCGCCTGCGCGACGAGATCAACGAGCTGAAGAAGGAACTGCGCGGCATGGACGCGGCGGGGGTGGGCGCCTGAGCGAGAGCTCGCCGAGCGGCCCTCGATCATCCGCCGGCCGGGCACGGGGCTTTCGGGCTCGGCTTACCTGCCGAGCTGACCACGATCTCGGCCCTGATCTGGTCAGGACGGCGGGGGAGTGAACGCCAGCGCCGTGGGCAGATCGATGAATCGGCCGATGTCGGCGGCTTCGGCCTCGATTGCCGCGCGCACCCTGTTCGCCAGTGCGCGCAACGGGGTGACCTCGACCGTCGCCTCGGCAGGAGTGCGCATCAGCCGCCAGGTGCCGACGATCCGCCCGTCGAGCAACACGGCCGGCCGGATCATCCCGCCCAGGTAGACGTGCGGACGGTGCGCCGCATCGATGATCACATCGCGCTCGCGGTAACCCACGAGGTAGTTGTCGAATGCCGAGAGCAGCCGCAGGCCGTGCTGCGGCTCCACGTCGCCGAGCGTGAAGCCGGGCCGGCCGACGACGTCCACCGCCGTCAGCTCGTCGCGGATCAGCGCGACCGCGCGACCGGCCGGCAGACCTGACCAGGTGGTGAAGTCCGCGGCGGTGGCGGGGGAGAAGGCCAGGAAGAAGCGCCGGGCCAGCTCGGCCAGGGTATCGTCGTCGCGGGGTCCGGCTGGCGCACGCGGCAGCCAGTCGTCGAGCAGGACGAACGTCGCGTCGCGGCCACGGTCCGGACCGCGGCAGACGAGGCCGGCCGCGGTGGCGTGCAGCAGCACATGGGTGGGCGCCTGGTCCGTGAGGTCGATGACGATCCCGCTGTCCGCCAGGGCCGTCATGATCTCGGCTCGGGTGTGCGGGCCGCCGGCCAGTGCATCGGGCAGCACGTCCATGGCCCCGGCGAGCAAGCCTGCGCTCAGCCCGAGGTCACGCCACCGCTTCTGGAACTTGCGGGCGATCGCCGGGCCGATCAATGCCGTGAGCCACGCGACGTCGTCGGCATCGACGAGGTGAATGGTGGCCCGCATGAGCGAGGTGCGGACCACGCTGCGCTCGACGTCCATGGCATGCAGGACATCGGCCTCGGTCAGGCGCGCAGCGCGCGACCGGACGCCCAGCCGGGCCGCCTGCGGGTCTTGTGCCTGCACCCCGACCGTCAAGCCCGCAGCCTGCGCGACCGTCGACGCCGGCCGGTCGGCGAAGCCGTGCCGCACGATGCGCTGGCCGAGAACAGCTCTGGCGGCCGAGCGCATCAGTGCATTGTGCCGGATGCGATGATCGGTCCTGCCGGATTCCGCGCCGGGCCGCCCAGATTTCCGCACCTCGCACCGTCCGGAGAGGAACTGCGCTGTCCAGCCTCCGCCGTCCCGCTCGCCGGTCCCGCTGGCCGCGCTGGGTGCTCGCGGTCATCGTGCTCGCTGCCGTCTTCGTCGGAGTAGATCGGGTCGCGCTGCTCGTTGCCGAACGAGCGGCGGCCAACACCGTGCAGGACGCTCAGCATCTCGACCGCACCCCGTCAGTGTCCGTCGCGGGTTTCCCGTTCCTGACCCAGCTGGCCGCCGGCCACTTTCACAAGCTGACGCTCGCCGCGTCCGACCTCACCGTGGGACGAGATGGGCGAACCGTGCGGATCTCCAGGGTGACCGCGAATCTGCGCGGCGTGCAGGTCGCGCGTGACCTGTCCTCGGTGCATGCCGACACCGCGAATGCGACGGCGGCGGTGTCCTTCTCCGACCTGTCGGACACCCTCGGCTCACCGCTCAGCTACGGCGGACCCAGTGCCGACGGCGTGGGTCGCATCACGGCGCGCCGGTCGGTGTCGATCGCCGGCCAGCAGATCAGCGGAGCGGTCACCGCTGAGGTCAAGATCGCGAACGGCTCGCTGAGCTTCGTCTCACCGCAGGTCAGCGTGGACGGCGCCGGCAGTGCAACCGTGCCGCAACTGCTGGCCGACGCACTGTTGTCGGTGTTCGGCGACCCGATCGCACTGACCCGCCTGCCCTTCGGACTGACGGTGCGTTCCGTTACCGCGGACCAGCAGGGCGTTCGCATCACCCTGGTGGGCAGTGACCTGACGTTCCAGCGTTCCTGAACGCTCAGCCCGGCGGACGGGCGCCCAACCGCGAAATGGCGCGGGCGGCCAGGGCATGCCCGGCGCGCAGGGACGCCGTGACGTCGGTGCCGGCCGCCCTCGCCGCCAGCACCCCCGCCGCGAACGCATCGCCGGCCCCTGTGGAATCGACCGAGACGACGTCCGCGACCGGCACCTCGACGACCTCGGTTCCGTCGGACCACACCGCCTCGTCGGCTCCGCACTTCACGATCGCCTCGCCGCAACGCCGCCCCAGGCTGCGCGCCGCCGGCCTTGCCGCCGAGCTGCCGCTGAGCACCCGCGCCTCGTCCAGGTTGGCGAACAGCAGCACACCCGATCCCACCCACAGTAGGAACTGCTCCGGGCCGACCTCGGTCAACGGCGCCGCCGAGGCCGTATCGACCGAGATCGGGCATCCCGCAGCTCGGGCCCGGGCCAATGCATCGACAGCAGCCGACCGCGAGCCTGGAGTGAACAGTGCGTAGCCCGACACGTGCAGCAGCGACGGTGCTGCGAACAGGCCGGCGGGCAACTCTGCCTCCCCGAGCCCGGCATTGGCGCCGGCGGAGGGCACCATCGTCCGCTCGCCGTCGACGTCGACGAGCACGATGCACGTTCCTGTTGGCCGTACCGGGTCGATGCTGACCGCCAGGTCGATGCCGGCAGCTGCCAGGTCCTCGAGGGCGCGACGGCCGAGCGCGTCGTCCCCGACGCGGCCGACGAACGTCGTGGGCAGGCCGGCGTGCACCAGCCACGCCGCCGTGTTGGCTGCCGACCCGCCGCCGTAGATGCCGACTGCCGCGGGAGTGTCCGACCCGTGCGCGAGTGGGCCGGGCAGCCGCGCCAGGACGTCCATCATCAGGTCACCGAGACAGACGGCGCGGGTCATGCGGTGCAGAATTCGGCCGCTACCTCGGCGGCCAGGCGGGCGTTGTTCAGCACCAGTGCGACATTGGCCGCCAGCGAGGCACCGTTGGTCTCGCGATGGAAGAAGTCGAGCAGGAACGGCGTGACGTCCTTGCCGTGCACCCCAGCTGCCTCGGCGGCGGCCAGGCCGGCAGTGAGCACCCGGTCGTGCAGGTCGCGATCCAGCTCGTCACGGGCGCCGATCGGGTTGGCCAGCACCAGGCCGTAGGCATCGGTGCCGAGCTGCGAACGCTGCCGAAGGACGTCCGCCACNNGGGGGCGGGCGAGTCGCCCCGCCAGTCGAGGCGGTGACCGGAGTCGGCTCGGTAGAAGCCGGGGAACCGGTTCGTGCGGTATCCCAGCACAGCCACACTGAGCGTCTCCAGCCTCTCGAGCGTCGCGCCCACGTCAAGGATCGACTTGATGCCCGAGCACACGACGAGCACCGGGGTGCGGGACAGGGTGACCAGATCGGCCGACTCGTCCCACGTGTCGCGTGCGCCGCGATGGACGCCGCCGAGGCCGCCGGTGGCGAACACCGTGATCCCGGCGAGGGCGGCCAGATGCGCGGTGGACGCGACCGTCGTCGCGCCCATCCCGCCCCGGGCGGCCAGGACGGCGACGTCACGCACGCTCACCTTCGTCACGTCCGGATCGCCCGCCACCCGGCCCAGGGCCTCGTCGTCGAGCCCGATGCGCACCGTGCCGTCGACGACGGCGACCGTGGCCGGCACCGCGCCGCCCGCGCGGACCGCGTCTTCGATGTCGCGGGCGACGCGCAGGTTGCCCGGCCGCGGCAGCCCGTGGCTGATGATCGTGCTCTCCAGCGCGACCACCGCTCGGCGGCCGGCCAGCGCCGCCGCCACCTCGGGATGGATCAGCACACACGCACCTTACGGCGCCGCAACGCGCCGCCGCCGCGACATCCCGGCGGCCACCGTGGCCAACGCGGCGAGTGCGAAGGAGATCAGCGAAGCGCTCATCCAACTGGCCGGGGTGAAGTGCAGCCACGAGTCGACGTGGACCCAGAAGCGCTGCCACCACGAAATGGAGCCCGGGTTGATCAACTGGTAGGCGCAGAAACCGAGCATCCACGGCACGAGCATCAGCCAGCGCGCGGGCGCGGTGATTGAGGAGTCCCAGCCGTGGCGGCCGCCGAGCACGAAGTAGTCGACGACGAACACCGCGGACATCGGGATGAACACCGAGCCGATCAGGTACAGGAAGTTCTGGTAGTCGGCAAAGTTCAGGACCAGCGCGCCGATCGTCGCCAGCGTCCCGATGACGACGGCGAGCACCCGGCGGTCCGCCAGCGGGCGCAGGTTCTGCACCGACACCACGGTCGAGTACACGTTGGTGAAGGACTCGTCCAGCTCGCGCAGGACGAGGATGCCGAACGGGAGCCAGCCCAGCGGCAGCGCGATGAACGCCGCGAACAGCTGCGAGTGGTTCGCGTCGTCGCCGTGGACGATCGTGGAGAACGCGAGCAGCCCGAGTGCGTAGTAGGCAATCTGGGTGAGGGAGTACCCGATCAGGGTGCCGCTGAACGCGGCGTTCCTGGAGCGGGCGTGGCGGGTGTAGTCCGCGGCGAGCGGCACCCAGGAGATCGAGACCGCCATGACCGCGTCCGTGGCCAGCCAGAAGCCGGACCAACCGCCATGTGTGAAGCCGGGCAGCGTGTTGCCGGCGAACTCCACGAGGAAGAACACACTCGCCGCGATGACGGCGGCCAGCGCGTACTTGCGCAGCGTGCGCACCACGCCGAGCGGGCGTAGCGCCATCAGTGTCGTCAGCACCCCCGCCAGAAGGATGTAGAGCCAGCGCACCTTCCAGGGCAGCAGCTGTTCTGCTGCGGTCGAGATCACGACGATCTCGAAGATGCCCCAGCCCAGGCACTGCAGCAGGTTGAGCATCGTCGGCAGGTAGGACAGCCGGGCCCCGAACAAGCCGCGCAGCAGGACCATCGCCGGGCTGCCGGTTTCGGTCCCGGCCATCGCCGACAGCGCGACCGGGATCGTGCCGATGACCGAGCCGACGACGACCGCGGTGAACGCCGCGAGCAGCGACATGGTCACGCCCGTCGGCGCGAGGACGAACAGTGCCGCCGTCGGGCCGAGCAGGCTCACGCCCAGGTTGCCCCACAGCGCGATCATGTCGAGCAGGCCGAGGGTGCGCGGCTGCGGGTCGGCGAGCGTGCGGCCCGGTTCGGACGGTGGGGCGGCCGCGGGTGGTTTGGCGAGGATCGTCATCGGTTCTCCCTGCGCCGGCATTACCCGGCGGGTTCGGCGGTCGGTGGCCCTGGGAGTCCCAGCGCCACCCTCTCAGCCCGTGTGAGCTCCCGCGGTGTGTGTGGTGGTACCTCAGCGCACGGCCGTCCCGTGGGTCGAAGCGTCAGCGTGGACGTGTCGCCGATCGGTGCCGGTAGTGCTCACCAGTGCTCCCTCGCGCCGGCATTACCCGGATCAGGTTCGACGGTCGGCTGCTGCCCTCTCAGCCCGGTCGTGCCGGGCTCCCGTGCGTCGTCCACATTACCGCGGTCACCGCCGGGGGGCATCATGGGTGCGTGCCCGCCAGCCTGAGTCACGCGACGATTTCTGCGTCGGACTTCGCCAGGAGCCTCGTCTTCTACGATGCGGCGCTGGGTGCTCTCGGCCTGGTGCGTGCCGCCGAGTACGGCGACGAGGAGGAGGCCCAGGCTAGCGTCGAAGCCGCGGGCTGGGGGCCGTCCGACGCCGAGCCGCTGCTGTGGCTGGTGGCCGCCGGCGCAGCGACCCACGGCGCGCACCTGTCACTGCGGGCGGGTACCCGCGCCGAGGTTGAAGCCTTCTACGCAGCCGCGCTGGGAGCCGGGGGGCAGGCGCACGACGCCCCGCGGCGGTGGGCGATCTTCCGGCGCGGCGACTTCAACGCGGTGGTCGGCGACCCCGACGGCAACCGGATCGAGGCCGTCGCCGCCGAATAGCCCGAACCGGTGCGCCGCTGAGATGTCCTCAGATGTCTTCGACGTGCTCGACGAGCGGCGGCGATGCGAAGAACGGGCCGATCGCCGCGCGCCACTGCGCGAAGCGCTCGCTGTCCCGGAAGTGCTGCTCGTGTGCCTCGATCGACTCCCACTCGACGAGCAGCACGAAGCGTGACGGCGACTCGATGCCGCGGGTCATGCGCACCGAGCGGCACCCGGGCGTTGACGTGAGCACCGTCTTGATGCCCCGGTAGGCGTTGGCGAAGTCGCCCTCCGACCCGGGCGTGACCTGGATGTCGGCAACCTCGAGAACCATGGACCGAGCTTTCCAGATGGCGGCCAGGTGATGCCAGACCGGGGTTGCCTCGGGACAACATGCGTCACTCCTGGCACACTGGCCCCATGAGGGTACTTCGGGCCATGTCGTCGTGCGCCGCCGCCGTAGCGGTCGTCGGCTGCGCAGCGCTGGCCGTGGGCATGAGCAGCGCGGCCACCGCGCCGGACGCCGCGGACCCGCCGTACTCGGTCCCGACCCCCACACCGTCGGATCAAACCGTGGCGAGCTGGACACCGGACCGCACCGCGTCGGCGGCAACAGCTTCGGCGCAACCGGTGCCATCAACCCGATCCAGCGCGCACCGGGCCCCGGCCCGGCCTCCAGTGTCCGCCCGGACCCCGCATCCGGCGGCCACCAGTTCGGTGGCATATCCCGCCCCGCACCCGAGCCCGGCGAGCAGGGCGGTGCCGACGTCCCCTGTGCGCCCGGTGCCGAGGCCGGCCCTGCGGCGCGGTCAGTCCTTGCCGGTCTCGGGGAGCACTGCCGGCGCGACCCGGCTGATCACCGTCACCGGCGCATCACACCGCAGCACCACCGCCACCCTGCAGGCGTGGATCAGGGCACCGGGCGGGGGATGGCTCAAGCACGGCCCGTCGATCTTCGCGCACACCGGCGTGGACGGCCTGAGCGAGCGGCCTAGCGAATGGATCTCGACGACCCCGATCGGCAGCTTCACGATCACCCAGGCCTTCGGCCGCGACCCGAACCCGGGGACGTCGCTGCCCTACACCCAGACGACACCCGCGGACTGGTGGATCAGCGAGGTCGGCAACCCGCTGTACAACACCAGGCAGCGCTGTTCGTGGAGTTGCAGCTTCAATCTGGGGTCGCCGAACGAGCATCTCTACTACACCACCCCGTATTACAACTACTCGCTGGTGATCGACTACAACACCCGCAATGCCCCCGGTGGTGTGCGCCAGGGGGCGGGCAGCGCGGTCTTCCTGCACGTCACGGACGGCACCGCGACGGCCGGCTGCATCGGGATCCCGCAGAGTGAGCTCGTCCCGATCATGCAGTGGCTGACTCCACAAGCGCACCCACGCATCCTCATCGGCATCGCGTGACATCCTGGACCGGTGTTACTCCGTTCTCGCAGCTGGGCCGTCACGGCGGCTGCGGTGCTGGGCCTGGTCGCCTGTGCCGCGCCTGCGGGCGGGCACCGCAGCTCCGCCGCGCCGGCCAGCCCGACCACGGCCAGCCCGTCCTCGTCCAGTACTACCCCGGTCAGCGCCAGCCCGACCGCGCCCCGGTCCAGGCCGCACCGGACGGCCCCGAGGGTGCCGACTCACACCGTCGCGCCGACGCCGAGTCGCGCTACGTCACCACGCCCGACCCAGCCCGTCTCGACCGGGTTGCCGCTCGCCTACTCGACGGGCACCGCCACCGAGGTGATCACAGTCGTCGCACCGTCGATGGGTAGCACGACGGCGACCCTGCAGGCCTGGCAGAGGACGGGCAGCGGATGGACGCGCCGCGACCCGGCGGTGACCGCGCACGTCGGGTCGCTGGGTCTGACGGACCACATGAGTGAGTACCGCTCGGCCACCCCGGTCGGCAGCTTCACGCTGAGTCAGGCGTTCGGTCGCGACCCGAACCCGGGGACGTCGTTGCCCTATACCCAGACCGTGCCCGCGGACTGGTGGATCAGCGAGGTCGGCAACCCCCTGTACAACACCCGGCAGCGGTGTTCAGGGTCATGCAGCTTCACGCAGGGCGCCCCGAACGAACACCTCTACTACGCGACGCCGTACTACAACTACGCGGTGGTGATCGACTACAACACCACGCGCCCGGTGCAGGGAGCCGGCAGCGCGGTGTTCCTGCACGTCACCGACGGCAACCCCACGGCAGGCTGCGTCGCGATCCCGCAGGACAATCTCACGTCGATCATGAAGTGGCTCACGCCGGCGGCCCACGCGCGGATCCTCATCGGAGTGGGGGCCTGAGCCGGCTCAGTCCACCGAGTCCCGCGCGAAGCGGGCCGCGCCGAGCAGCGGTGCATGGTGCGGGTTGGCGGCCAGCCGGATCGGCGGCGGCTGCGCGCCGTCGGCGAATCCGCTGAGCCACCAGGGCTCGAGCAGGTCCCACGACGCGGCCATCGAGCCGCCGACCACGACGACGTCGGCAGCGAAGTCGCGCAGGCACGGGCCGAGCGCCCCGCCGAGCGCGCGCATCGAACGGCGAAGCACGCGGCGGGCGGCCGGTGCCCCGTCGCGGGCCCATCCTGCGATCTCGCGGACGTCGGCGCCGGCATCGCCGGCAGCCGCCCAGTAGGCGCGGCGGATGGCGCGACGCGAGACCGTCTCCTCGAGCGGGGCGCCGCCGACCTCCAGGCGGTACGCCCGTCCGCCGGGGGGGATGCCCGGTCCGGAGCTGACGATCCGGCCGTCGACGATCCAGCCCGTGCCGACACCTGTGCCGAGCGTGAGTCCGAGGCAGCGCCGGTATCCGGAGGCGGCGCCGTATGCCCACTCGCCGAGGGCGAATGCGTCCGCGTCGTTGAGAAAGACGATCTGTCGGGTTCGGGCGGGCAGCCGCGCCGACAGCATGGCGCGCAGGTCCAAACCGCGCAGCGACTCGAACTTGCCGACACCGTGGAAGAGCGCAATGCCCTGTGCGTAGTCGAAGGGGTCCGGTATCGCCACGCCCCACGTCGCGCCCGGCGACACCGACACCGCGCCCGCGGCGGCGACGAGGACGTCGAGGATCTCGGCGGCGGAGCCGGCACCGTCGAGGTGGCGACGGTGGACGGGGCCGACCAGCGTGCCGGTCTGGGGGTCGACGAGCCCGGAACTCACGTGGGTGCCGCCGACGTCGAGCACCGGGATCGAGGGAGGGCCCACCGTTCGATTGTGGCGCAAACCGGGCTAGCGGTGCCGGCCGAACTGGCTGATCAGCCCCGGCACCGCCTGCTCGGCGAAGCCGACCGCGTCGGTCTCGGCGACGTCGTAGATGTCATAGTGCTGCTTGCCGGCCGCAGTGGTCGCGGTCAGCGTTGTGAGGCCGAGCCGTCGCTGGAAATACGTGCTCTTGAGGTTCCAGCCGATGATGCCGTCGCAGCTCAGGGCGCTGCGGCGGCGGATGAGTGAACCGAAACATGCGACGACGAAGCCGTCGGCGAGCGCGTGTCCGAGACTCCGGTACCGGTCCATGCCCAGCGGCACCGCGGCGATGGGCAGGACGAGGGAGGCGATCCAGACGTAGGGCGAGGCGTGCGTCAGCCAGCACAGCGCACCGTCGAGCCCCACCACGACCATCGCGCCGAGGATCGCCCGGGTGAGGCGTCGGCGGCGGGCGGCGGGGCCGTGGCTGCGCAGCGGGACCACGAACGGCGTGGCGGTGCCCAGTACATCAGCTGCGACGCGGAGGACCTCGGCACGCGGAGCGGGTGGCAGCAGCAACTCACCGCCCCGCTCGGCGCCGCGCCCGACGCGCAGGCCGGTGGCGATGGACAGGCAACGCGCCGCCCCGACGCAGCGCAGCAGCAGCGCCTCTGAGATTTCGGCGCCGTGCAGGCGGCGCTGCTCGATGCTCGTGGCCCTTGACGTGATCAGCCCTCTCGTGACATGCAGCGTCCCGCCGCTGTGTCGGGTGAGCCGGAAGTTCCAGAACGCGAGCACGTATCCGATCGTCGACGCCACCGCGACGAACACGACCACGAACACGACGATGACAGCGATGTCGAGTCCGAGCGAGGTCCGGCGCAGCTGATCACCGAGGGCACGTAGCGGCCCCAACCTGCTCAGGTGCAGGCCGCCCTCATTGTTGAGCCGCGAGGCGAAGCCGAGCAATGCCAGGCCGGTGAGCGCCCCGGAGAGAGTGAACGGGGCGTACCGGATCCACGCCCGATTCAACCGGGCGATCTCGTACTCGACGGGAGCGGACGGCGTGACCGCATCTACCGTGTCGAGGTGTTGCCCGCGGTGCAGCAGTTCGGCGCGCAGCCGGCTTGCGGCGTCCGCGCCCAGACCGTCGAGGACCAGCCGGCCGCGGCCCTTGCGGTCCGAGGTGCCGGTACCGATGACGACCTTCGCCAGACCGAGCACCCGGTGCAGCAGATGGGCGGTGACGTCGACGGTGCGCACCCGGTCGATGGGCGCCGCGATCGTGGTGCGCCGCAGCAGCCCACGCCGCAGCTGAATCTGCTCGGGCGTGATCCGGTAGCGGGTCATCACCCAGCGCAGCAGTGCAAAGGCGACGACCACGCCCGCACCGACAAAGCCCGCGACGGACCAGCCGCCGCCGCCACTGCCGGCGACGAACAGCCCGAGCAGCGCCGGGACGAACCTGCCCAGTTCGATGATGGGGTGTACCAGCAGCATGCGCGGACTGAGCCGGCGCCAGCCGGTGTCGGCCGCGACACCGGTTTCGGACAGGGCGGTGCTCACGTGCCGTCGCCGCCGGCCGTCCGGGTGCGGACGGTGAGATCGTCGACCAGCGCCGCGGCAGTGTCGGCGGCCAGGCCGTGGATCTTCAACGGCCCGGCGGCCGACGCCGTCGTGACGGTGACATTGGCGAGCCTGAACAGCTGCTCGAATGGACCCCGCTCGGTGTCGACGGTCTGCACGCGGGAGATGGGCGCGATCCGGCGCTCCTGGGTGAACCAGCCGGATTGCGTGTACACCGCGGTGTCGGTTATCTCCCACCGGTGCACGCGATAGCGCCACTGGGGCATGACGATCAGGTGGGCGCCCGCTAGGGCCACCGTCAATGCGAGCACGACCGGATGAGCGGCGGACGGCGCGGACCGGGCCAGCCAGACGACGACCTCCGTCGCGAGGATGAGCAGCCAGCCGGGTAGCGCCCGCACGGCCCAGTACCACCGTGCCCGGGGGCTGACGAGGTTTGCCGGAACACGCATGCGTAGCTCGGTCACCTGCCCTATGCTGCCCTGTCCCGGAACCGTTGCGCAGGGCCGGAGCACCGCACGCACCGATGACAGATGTAACCCAGAGTGGATCACCTTTCCCCGCTGGACACCGGTTCTGGCGAGGTGACACGACGTCGGGCGGGGAAGAGCTGATCACGTGGCGGGAAGCGGATGCGAGACTCGGGCCGTGACGGGCGATCGCAACGTGCTGGGCGGGGACCTCGAGCTCTGTGGCACCGAACCGCTGACCGGCTTCTTCCGCGACGGCTGCTGTAGCACCGGCCCGGAGGATCTCGGCAGCCACACGGTCTGCGCCGTGGCGACGCAAGAGTTTCTCGAGCACCAACGCGCGGTCGGCAACGACCTCAGCACGCCGGTGCCGCAGTACCGCTTTCCCGGCCTACGGCCCGGCGACCGCTGGTGCGTCGTAGCGGCGCGATGGCTGCAGGCCTACCAGGACGGTGTCGCGGCGCCGGTCGTCCTGGCGGCTACGCACGAACGCGCGACCGACGTGGTCCCGCTGGAGTACCTGCGTCAGCACGCCGTTGACGTACCCGGGGACCTCAGTTCGCTCGACTGAGGCCCGTGCTGCGAGAACGGCCTGTGCCGTCAGACGCGGACGAACTTCGAACCGTCCCAGTGCCAGTGTTTGACGACCACGTTCGCATCGCCGCACTTGTACATGGGCAGGTTTGGAGGGCAGTCCTGGGTCTGCAGGTTGCCGCCGACGAGGGACAGGCCGTAGGACGGCCCGTTGTAACTCGGGTCGCTGCTCGGCGCGAGGCTGCCGTCAGCTCTGGCGACGATGACGCCCCATCCATCGGCTCCCCTGGTGTAGGCGATGGCGTTCCTGCCCCCGTCGGTGGAGAAGGTGCCGCGCAGGATGAACGTCGCGTCGGTCATGTTGGCCAGCACGGCTGCGTTCGCGCTCGTCGGACCGGACGGATCCAGCGACTTGTCGTAGGGGTAGATCTGCTCCCCGACGTGCTGCCATGTCGTGCCCGGTGAGAGGGCCTGCCAGAAGTTGACGTTGCCGATCGCGGCGTAGGTCGCCGCCTGGTAGCCGGCATCGGTAGCCACGATGACGCGCCGGTCGCCCGGGGTCTTGGCGGCCAGCGTCGCCTGCACGGCGCTCAGGGGTTGTCGGGCCGGCCCGGTGCCGGCGGGCGCTGATGGTCCGTTGTGCGCCGGCGCCTCGCTGACGCTGCCGCCGTTGCTAGGGGCGCCCGGGGTCCGCGACGAGGTGGCCGGGGTGCCCCCGGTAGCCGGGCTGCTCCTGCCGGCGGGCGAGTTCGCGTGGGTGGCCGCGGTTGACGGGGACTTGCTCGTCAGGCTCGCGCTGCAGGCGGTCGTGACGGCGAGCAACCCCGCAGCCAAGGTGAGGAACGCGGTTCGGCGGCCCACCCCGCGCTGACGAGCGTCCGTGCCGGCCTGAGCGATGGCGTTCATCTGTCCTCCTGGTGGCGTGCCGTGCGATGGTGCCGGCCGCATGACCAGCCTCCGGTAAGTCCACCGCCACGCAGGTGTCAGGCGTGTCGCAGATCAGGTAGCGGTGTACCGAGCCCGGAACCTGGTGTGAGATGAACGGGCAGCCGGACGGTGACGACCGTGCCCTGGCCTTCGATACTGCGCAACAAGATCTCGCCGCGGTGCCGCGCGATGATCGTACGCACCAGGGACAACCCGATGCCGGAACCCGGTAGTCCGACGGCACCCCGGCCCGGGCGAGTTCGCTCCAGACGATCGGCAACTCGTCGGGCGCGACGCCGATGCCGGTGTCGGCGACCTCGACGATCAACCACCGGGGCTGGCCGGTCGTCGGCTCGTCCTGAGCCCGGACCTCTACGGTGCCGCCGGGTCGGGAGAACTTGACCGCGTTCGTGACCAGGTTCAGCAGTGCCAGGTGCAGGAGATCTCGATCGCCGACGATGCTGGGCAGCGGCCACGGGCGGTGAGGCAGGGCGAGTTCCACGCCGACCGAGCCGCGGTGGGACGGGTCGAGGTCGCGGGCGTCGTCGACCACGTCATGTAGCAGCTCGCTCGGCTCGATGAGCGACTCGTCCAGCGGGGCGATCTCGACGGCGGTGAGCTTGCGAAGATCGCCGGTGAGCCTGGCGAGGCGAACCGCCTGGGCATCGAGGTTGGCCAGCAGGTCACCCCGAGGGTCGCCGTGACCTGGATCGATGGTCGCGCGCAGGTTGGTGATGCCGACCCGGATGGCCGTGATCGGATTCTTCAGCTCGTGGTCGAGCCGGGCGATGAACCGGCGGTGGTCCTGCTGCGCCTGCGCGATGTCCGCGGCACTGGTCAGCCGCGCTGCGTCGCGGGCCGCCCGGGCCCGTAGCCAGGACGCGCCGGCCATGCCGAGGCTGAGGGCTGCGCCGACCTCGAGAACGAGCAGCCACAGCGCGACTCGTCCGCTGAGCATCAAGCCCGGCCGCGCCGCGGCGATCGTCGCCGCGGCCGCTGCGGCCACTGCGAGCGGGACCATGGCCATGAGTACCGTTGCCACCCGAGTTCCGCGCGCGGGGGCGTCGCCGTGTTCCGCGCGGCCGGCGAGGGCCGGCCGGCGGCTCATCCCTGCTCCTCACTCGCGCTCACCGGGGCGACCAGCCGGTAACCGCTGCCCGCGACCGTCTCGATCCAGGTGGGGGCGGCCGGGTCGTCGTGCAGGACTCGCCGGAGTTCGGCGATGCGGTTGTCCAGGGCCCTGGTCCCTACCGGATTGTCGAATCCCCACAGCACCTGGAGCAGCCGTTCCCGGGCCATCAGTTCGTCCGGGTGGGTCACGAAGTAGTCCAGCAGCAGCATGGCTTTCGGCGTCAGTACCAGTTCCCGGTCACCGAGCCAGGCCCGGCGCGCCACCCGGTCCAG
Organism: Pseudonocardiales bacterium; assembly: GCA_003243915.1. Lineage (GTDB taxonomy): Bacteria > Actinomycetota > Actinomycetes > Mycobacteriales > Jatrophihabitantaceae > QHCC01. Next base: position 24,678 of record QHCC01000007.1, read on the forward strand.
GCGCAGCTGCCCCGAGCGCAGCACGTGCGCGGCCGAGAGCGGCGGGCGGCCTGGCCTGGCCCGCCGCAGCACCGCGCGGATGCGAGCGACCAGTTCGACGGGGTCGAACGGCTTGTTCAGATAGTCATCGGCCCCCTCGTCGAGCGCCATCGCCCGCTCGGAGGCTTCGCCGACCTCGGTCAGCAACACGACCGGGACGTGCTGACCGCTGCGCCGCAGGCGGCGCAATACCTCGCGGCCGTCCACCTTCGGCATGAGCACGTCGAGCACGCACACATCCGGGCCGAGTTGACCGACCTGCGCCAGCGCCGCCTCCCCGTCGCCGACCACATGCACCTGGAACCCGAATCGTTCCAGCAGGGACCGCAATGTCGAGGCCACCGCGGCGTCGTCTTCGGCGAGCAACACCACCGGTCGCTCACTCCCACCGGTCTGGGTCACGGGCGGAGCGTATCCGCCGCATGGCGGGTGGCGTCGCATCGACGGCGGCTCAGACGGTTTGCCGCGGGCCGCGTCAACGTCGTCGCCGGACCCCCAGCGGGGCCGCCCGCTGGTGCTCCCGACCGGTGAGCCCGGGTTCAACGCAATGGGCAACAGCGACCGTTCCGTCGCACAAGGCTCGGTCGGCAAAGTCATCGGGATGGACGTGTTCATCAACCCGATGCGGCGTCAAAGCCGTGTTCGGGCGCGTCTACCTTCCGCGCCCCGGATAAGCCAGGCGCCCCGAGAGCCCGGGTTCTCTGTCCTGGAGCAATTAGCCCGGGACAATGACTCCTCGGCGAGGGTGAGGCGCTCTTCGTCGTTAGGCAGTCACATTCGGGGTAGTAGCCGTGTGCGCAGTCCATGCCCACCCGTCGAACCAGCGCAACGCGGCCTCACGCCACGGGTCGTCGTACCACCCCGCATACGTCGACGGCCGCGACGGCTTTATGGCGGCCGTGATCAAGATCCCGATGAGCCCCAGCACCATCCCGAGGAAGAAGAAGCCGACGAACGAGCCGCCCGTCTGGAACTTGCTGTAGCCGACCATCCCGCTGATGAAGCCGCAAAGTATGGAGAGGCCGAACAGCATGGCTAATGCTTGTTGGTCCATGATCCTTCTCCTTTAGAAGCTGAAATAGTCGCACTGCCTCCTGCGGGAGCGTAGGCCGATGCGAGTCACCAGGTGATCTGGTGGCCGTGCGGGTGCGCTGGCGGGTACGGGCACCGTGGCCGGCGGTGCTAGGCCTGCGGCGAGGCGGTGTACGAACCGCCCCACACCGGCGTCGACACGCAAGCAGTCACATTCGCGCCGTCTGCAGTCGGACGCAAAAATGACCCCGCTCCTAGATACGAGCGAAGCCACCTTCACGTGTCCCTGAACGACGGTAGAGACCCCCGTACCCGACCGGCACTGGCACCGGAGATCGAAAAGGGTCTCGCCCCGCCAACCCCGTTGCCTGATGATGGGGATTCTTCCTTGGAAACTATCCAGAGTCAAAACAACTTTCGCGGGCACGTGAGTTGCGCCGCTACGGTCCCAGCTAAACAACGGCGATCGCTGACTCGGCGTTCGGTCAATTGCGGCCACAGGACTTCACGTCGCTTTGACAACGGCGGCCCAGCGGGTTCACGATGACCGAGTCCCAGGCGGTGATCCCCCCGATCTACCGCCTGGGACTACCTATTTGGGCAATCCGCGACGCCACCAAGCCGCCACGGAGCCGAGGATATTGACTGCTTCGTAGTGGGTGGCCTCGGGCGCACGCATTCGAGCGCAACGGCAGCCTCGTGATCGATCACCAGCCGCGGGCGCGCCATTCCGCGATGTGCGGACGCTCGGCGCCGAGCGTCGAGTCGCTGCCGTGGCCGGGGTAGAACCAGGTCTCGTCGGGCAGCGTGCCGAACAGCCGTGATTCGACGTCGTCGACGAGCGAGGTGAAGTCGGCGGCCGAGCCGGTCTTGCCGACGCCGCCCGGGAACAGCGAGTCGCCGGTGAACAGGTGCGGCGTGCCCTGTGGGTCGCGATAGAGCACCGCGATCGAACCAGGCGTGTGCCCGCGCAGCGCGATGATCTCCAGCGACACGTCGCCCACGGTGATCGTGTCGCCGTGGTTGAGCCGCTCGTCGACGGCGACCGGCAGGTCGTCCGCGTCCGGGTCGCCCGCGTACACGGCAGCGTCCGCCGCGTCGACGACCTCGGCCAGGGCCTGCCAGTGGTCGGGATGGCGGTGCGTGGTGAGGACGGCGGACACGGGTGGGCCCTCGAAGACGATCAGCTCACGCAGCCGCGCGGCCTCGTTCGCCGCGTCGACGAGCAGACCCTCCCCGGTGTGCGGGCACCGCAGCAGGTAGGCGTTGTTGTCCATCGGTCCGACGGCCAACTTGGCGATGGTCAGTCCGGGCAGACGACGCACGTCCTTCTCCCCGCCGACCTCGACCTGACCCGTGTAGGAATCGCTCATGCCGCCGAACTTAGTCGAAGATCGCCTCGAACTCCTCGGTCGGCGGCCCTGAGCTCAGCTCGAGCGCCAGGTCCGGCACGAAGCGCAGCACGCCGTCGACATAGGAGTTCACGGCGGCCGCTCGCCCGACGTCATAGCCCTGCGCCTCAGACAGGAACCAGCGGTGCTCGTTGATCTCGTGGAACAGCTCGGCGTCGGGCAGCTTGGCGCGCAGATCGGCCGGCACGAGCGCGAGCGTGGCGTCGTACTTCTCGTCCAGCCAGCGCCGCGCCGCCACCTCCTCGGTGACCGGCTTGCCGCTGCCCTCCGCCCACTTTGCCCGGAACCGGGCCAGATCGGCGAGCAGGGCGCGAGCCTCGTTCTCCTGCACCCGAAGGCCGGTCAGCCTGAACAGGCACCGTTGATGGTGGCCCGGCTCGACGACCTGGGTCTCGAAGCGCAGCTTGCGCCCGTCCTGCTCGGTGCGGATGGCCATCTCCGCCACGTCGAAGCCGAGGCTGTTGAGGCGTTTCACGCGGGCGTTGATGCGGTAACTCTCGTCGCGGCCGACGACCTCGTCATGGTTGAGTTCGTTCCAGAGGTGCTCGTAGCGCGGCGCCAGAGCCGTGGCGGTCGTGATCGGGTCGATCGACTCGGCGAGGTAACCGCCGGCCTCGAGGTCGAACATCTCCCCGGCGATGTTCTCGGTGGCGATGCCCAGGTCGTTTGCGCGCTGGCCGTCGGACAGGCGTGGATGCAGCTCGCCGGTCTCGGCGTCGACCAGGTACGCGGCCAGCGCGCCGGCGTCGCGGCGAAACAGCGTGTTCGACAGGGAACAGTCGCCCCAGTAGAAGCCGGCCAGGTGCAGGCGGACGAACAACTCGGCCAGCGCGTCGAGCAGGCGGTCGCTCAGCGCGGGCAGCCCGCGGCCGGTGAACAGGGAGCGGTAGGGCAGCGAGAACGTGAGGTGCCGGGTGAGCAGCAGGCCGGGCAGTTCGCTGCCGTCGTCGGCTCTGCGTTCAACGACCGTGCCGTACGCGTCGACCACGGGCACCGAGCGGTCCGCGAGCACCCGCAGCAGCCCGTGCTCGCGCAGCACGAAGCGGTCGGTGGCCTCCTTGACCGCGAAGATCTGGCCGTCCGCCTCGACGAAGCGCACGACGTGGCGCGATATGCCGCGCGGTACGTGGACGATCAACGATTCGTCCCAGTCGGCGAGCGGCTGACCGTAGGGCAGGTCCAGGAGGTCGGTGTTGGTGCCGCGCGTGGTGAGGCGGTAGGTGCTCACCAGCCAAGACTATGAGGCGGGTGTTTCCGGCGGGTTATGGCAGGTCGAGGGCGAGCAGTGCATTCTCGATCACCTCGGTGAGCGCCGGATGGATCCAGTACTGGCCGCGGGCCATCTCGCGCACCCCCAGCCCGAAACTCATGGCCTGGATCAGGGGCTGGACGAGGGTGGCCGCCTGCTCGCCCATCAGGTGCGCGCCCAGCAGGCGACCGGTCGCCGGGTCAGCGATCAGCTTGCAGACGCTGGTGGTGTCCTCCATGGCCCAGCCGTAGGCCGTGCTGCCGTACGCCTGGACCGCCGTGACGAACGGGGCGCCCGATGCGAGCGCCTGCTCCTCGGTGAGGCCTACGGATGCGATCTGCGGATGGGTGAACACCGCGGCCGGCACGAAGCGGTGATCGGCCTCGACGAGCGCGTCCGGATGTGCCAGGTTGTGCGCCACCACCCGCGCCTCGTGGTTGGAGACGTGCTTGAGCTGGTGCGGCGAGCAGACGTCGCCGAGGGCCCAGATGCCCTCGACGCTGGTGCGCTGGAAGCAGTCGACGACGATGCGGCCGTCGGGGTGGACGTCGATGCCGGCCGCAGACAGGTTCAACTTGTCGGAGTTGGGCGTGCGGCCCGTCGCGACGAGCAGCAGGTCGGCCGCGACGACCGAGCCGTCGAGCAGATCCAGGCGCACACCGTCGTCGCAGCGCTCGATCGAGCTGACCCCGGCGTCCAGACGCACGTCCCATCGTTGGGTGGCCAGCTCGGTGAAGCGGGTGGCGATCTCGAGGTCGAGTTGGCGCAGTAGCGGGCTGCTGCGGGCGATCACCGTGGTCTGCGCGCCGAACGCGGCGAAGACGTGCGCGAACTCGGCCGCGATGTAGCCGCCGCCGAGGATCGCGACGCGCCCGGGCAGTTCGTCGATGCGCATGACTGTCTCGGACGTGTGGAACGCGGCATCGCTGGCCGTGACCACCGCGGGGATCACCGGTCGTGATCCCGTCGCGACCACGATCCGCTCGGCGGTGATCGTCTGACCGGTCGACAGCTCGAGGGTATGGGAGTCGAGGAATGACGCGTGCGCTTCGATGAGGGTCGTGTTCGCCGAGCCGTGGGAGCGGTACTCCCGCCCGGCCGCGGAGATCGGGTCGATGCGGGCGAACACCCGGTCGCGGATGTCGGCCCACCGCACTCCGTCAACCCGCGCGTCGACGCCGAGCCGGGATGAGTGCCGCGCCGCCTCGGCCTGGTCGGCGGGGTAGACGTACATCTTCGTCGGTATGCAGCCGACGTTCAGACAAGTGCCGCCGAACGTCGACTCCTCGATGACTGCGATCTGCCAGCCGGCCAGCTCCGGCACCGCCAGCGAGTTGCCGGAGCCGGAGCCGATCACCGCGAGGTCGTAGTGGGTCACGACCGTGACGATAACGTCACCAGCTGCCCACCGCCTCCGCCATCAGGTCACCGAACAGATGGTCGAACTCGACTGTGCGCAACCCGCGGCTGGCGAACCACCTGCAGACGTTCTCGCAGTCACGGTGCAGGTAGTCCTGTCCTTGCGGATTCGCAATCAGGTCGACGATCTGCGGAAGGTCGATCATCACGAGCCGGCCGGCGGGCGACGCCTGCGCAGCGTGTGGGTCCTGGTGCACGAGCAGGTTGTACGCCGACAGGTCGCCGTGCGCATGCCCGCTGCGGGCGAGCACCCGCATCGCCGCGACGCATTGCTCGAACAGGTCGGCCAGCTCGCGCGGCGACGGACGGCACTGGGCCAGTCGGGGCGCGGCGGTGCCGGACTCGTCTCCGATGAATTCCATCATCAGCTCGGTGCCTGACAGCTGCACCGGATAGGGGACCGGAGCACCGGCCAGCCACAATGAGCTCAGCGCCGCGAACTCGGCCAAGGCCCACTGGCCGGACAGCAGGTCGCGCCCGAACGATGTCCGGCGGGCCATCGCGCGGGTGTCACGGGTGCGGCGGGTGCGGCGGCCCTCCTGGTAGCCGGCGTCGCGGTGGAACATCCGGTGCTCGGCCGTCCGGTACCGCTTGGCGGCCAGCAACGACTCGCACCCGCCGGGCATGGCGCGCTGCACGAGGTGGACGTCGGCTTCCTTGCCGGTCTTGAGGATGCCGAGTTCGGTGTCGATTGCCGACAGCTCGGTGACGACCCAGCCGGGCCGGGGTTCGGGGCCGTGCGTTGCGGTGTCCCAACTCGAGTAGTCGGGTTCGTAGCAGTGTTCGTCTGACGGTGTTGGATCCAGCTGCACTGGATAGCTCCTCGGGACGGCGCGCGCCGACCCGGAAGCCGGGCGCTCAGCGCGAGCGGGGACGGGTGCGGGAGGTCGCCACCCGGGCGGCGGTCATCGACACGGGTTCCCTCCTTCGCTGCCGTCAGCGCACCGTCTGCGCGGATCAGCCTCCACACTGAACCTCCGGCGACATTCGTGCAACTGATTTAGCGGGCTGGATAGCCTTGCGACGTGTTGCGACTCTCGACGCTGTTCCTGCGGACCCTGCGCGATGACCCTGCCGACGCCGACGTGCCGAGCCACCGGCTGCTCGTGCGTGCCGGCTACGTGCGGCGGGTGGCGCCGGGTATGTACTCCTGGCTGCCCCTCGGGCTCGCAGTGCTCGCCAACGTCGAGCGGGTGGTGCGCGAGGAGATGGCCTCGATCGGCTCGCAGGAAGTGCACTTCCCGGCGCTCATCCCGCGCGAGATCTTCCAGACCAGCGGACGCTGGGCCGACTACGGCGACGCGCTGTTCCGCCTGCGCGACCGCAAGGGCGCCGACTACCTGCTCGGCCCCACGCACGAGGAGCTGTTCACCCTACTGGTCAAGGGCGAGTACTCGTCCTACAAGGACTATCCGCTGGCGCTGTACCAGATCCAGACGAAGTTTCGAGACGAGGCCCGCCCGCGCGCCGGGATTCTGCGCGGACGCGAGTTCATCATGAAGGACTCCTACTCCTTCGACCTGAGCGACGAGGGATTGGTCGCGGCATACCGCGCACACCGCGACGCCTACGAGCGGATCTTTCGCCGGCTCGGCTTCGACTACCGCATCGTCTTCGCGGTGTCGGGGGCGATGGGCGGTTCGGCGTCGGAGGAGTTCCTGGCTCCGGCCCCGGCCGGTGAGGACACCTTCGTCCAGTGCACCAACTGCGACTATGCGGCCAATACCGAGGCGGTCGAGATTGCCGCACCCAACCCGTTCGACCCGGCCGAACACCCGAGCCAGCAGGTGCTCGACACCCCGGACACGCCGACCATCCAGACCCTGGTCGACCGGTTGGCCAGCATGGAGCTGGGCCGGCATTTCACAGCGGGGGACACGCTCAAGAACGTCGTGCTGAAGACGCGAGCGCCCGGATCGGACGAGTGGGAACTGCTCGTCGTCGGTGTGCCGGGCGATCGGGAGGTCGACCTCAAGCGCATCGGCGGCCAGCTCGAACCCGTCGAGGTCGAGCAGGCCGGACCCGACGACCTGGCCGCCGTTCCCCGGTTGGTGAAGGGCTACATAGGTCCACAGATCCTGGCCGACGCCAAGGTCCGCTACCTGGTCGATCCGCTTGTCGTCGAGGGCAGCGCGTGGGTGACCGGCGCGAACGAGGCGGGACGGCACGCGGCGTTCGTGGTGCGCGGGCGCGACTTCACGCCCGACGGCGAGATCGGCGCGGTCGAGATCCGCGACGGCGACCGCTGCTCGCGATGCGGCAGCCCGCTGCGGATCTCCCGCGGCATCGAACTGGGGCACGTCTTCCAGCTCGGGCGCAAGTACGCCGACGTGTTCGGGCTCACCGCGCTGGACGCGAACGGCAAGCCGGTGACGGTGACGATGGGGTCCTACGGCATCGGTGTCACGCGGGCCGTTGCCGCCCTGGCCGAGCAGACCCACGACGAGAAGGGGCTGTGCTGGCCGCGGATCGTCGCGCCGGCTGATGTGCACATAGTGGCCACCGGAAAGGACGACGCGGTGTTCGCGGCGGGCTCCTCACTGGCCGACGGGCTAGAGGCGGCGGGCGTGCGGGTGCTCTTCGACGACCGCCGGGGGGTGTCCCCGGGCGTGAAGTTCAAGGACGCCGAACTGCTGGGCATCCCGACGATCGTGATCGTGGGCAAGAACCTCGCCGAGGGCGTCATCGAGCTGCGCGAGCGCCGTAGCGACGAACGCGCCGACATCGCGGTCGAGGCGGCGGTGGGCGCGATCGTGGCGGCCATCAGGCAGTCGTCGTGATCAAGACGCCGTCAACTTCCGGCCAGCCATGGTGACGGCGTGTTGATCAACGACACCAGGTCGGCCCCGTGCCCGCGCGTCCGCTGAGCGAGGTCGTCGAAGCCGGCTGGGCCGATGCGCTGGCGCCCGTGGCCGACCGGATCGCGGCGATGGGGGAGTTCCTGCGCGCCGAGATCGCCGCGGGACGGGGCTACCTGCCGGCCGGCCCGAACGTGCTGCGGGCGTTCACCCAGCCACTCGCGGACGTCCGGGTGCTGATCGTCGGCCAGGATCCCTACCCGACGCCGGGGCATCCCGTCGGGCTGTCGTTCTCGGTAGAGCCCGAGGTGCGGCCCATTCCCCGCAGCCTGCAGAACATCTACCGTGAGCTCGGCGCCGACCTCGGTCTATCCACGCCCGCGAACGGTGACCTGACGCCGTGGACGCGGCACGGTGTGCTGCTGCTGAACCGGGTGCTCACGGTGGCGCCCGGGGCGTCGGCGGCACACCGGGGCAAGGGCTGGGAGGCCGTCACCGACCAGGCGATCCGGGCGCTCGTTGCCCGGCGCGCCCCGCTGGTCGCGATTCTCTGGGGGCGCGACGCGCAGAGCCTTGGTCCGCTGCTGGCCGGCGTGCCGTGCATCGAGTCGGCCCACCCCAGCCCCATGTCGGCCGACCGCGGCTTCTTCGGTTCCCGCCCGTTCAGCCGCGCGAACGCGCTGCTCGCGAAACAGGGCGCCAACCCCGTCGACTGGACGCTCACCTGACCGTGTTTTCCCCGCGGATAGCCGGTTTGCGGGCGTCGAACCGGTCGCCAGGGGGGAACAGCGGCGGCGGAACGGTCACCGGCGGGGAACAGCGGCGGCAACCGGTCGTGGCGATCACTCGGTGCACGACACCCGCCGCTAGTTCGGGTGGGCGTGTTGTCGGTGACCTTCACTACTCTCAGACGGGACTGCATCGGCCCGCTGCCGGTGTTGCGTCGGCGTTGAGTTCTGTGGGCCCATCATCCTGATGCGAAAGAGTGCTGGAGAAGCGTGAACGACCGTCTGATCGTGCGTGGCGCCCGTGAGCACAATCTCCAGGACGTCAATATCGACCTGCCCCGCGACGCGCTGATCGTCTTCACCGGGCTGTCCGGCTCGGGCAAGTCCAGCCTTGCATTCGACACGATCTTCGCCGAGGGTCAGCGCCGCTACGTCGAGTCGCTGTCCGCCTACGCCAGGCAGTTCTTGGGCCAGATGGACAAACCTGACGTCGACTTCATCGAAGGGTTGTCACCGGCCGTCTCGATCGACCAGAAGTCCACGTCGCGCAACCCGCGGTCCACGGTCGGCACGATCACCGAGGTGTATGACTACCTGCGGCTGCTCTACGCCCGCATCGGCAAGCCGCATTGCCCCGTGTGCGGCGAGCCGATCAGCAAGCAGACCCCGCAGCAGATCGTCGACCGCATCCTCGAGATGCCCGACGGCACCCGATTCCAGGTCCTAGCGCCGGTCATCCGCGAGCGCAAGGGCGAATACGTCGACCTGTTCGCCGACCTGCAGACCAAGGGGTTCGCACGCGTGCGCGTCGACGGCGTCGTGCACTCACTCACCGAGCCGCCCAAGCTCAAGAAGCAGGAGAAGCACACCATCGAGGCGGTCGTCGACCGGCTGACCGCGAAGGCGTCCAGCAAGCAGCGCATCACCGACTCCGTCGAGACGGCGCTCGGCCTGGCCGGCGGGCTGGTCATCCTCGACTTCGTCGATCTGGCCGACGACGACGCCCACCGCGAGCGGCGTTACTCCGAGCGGTTGGCCTGCCCCAACGACCACCCGCTGGCCATCGACGAACTCGAGCCGCGGTCGTTCTCGTTCAACGCGCCATTCGGGGCCTGCCCGGTGTGCACCGGCCTGGGCACCCGCAAGGAGGTCGACCCCGAGCTCGTCGTCCCCGACCAGGAACGCACCCTCGGCGAGGGCGCGATCGCGCCGTGGGCCGCCGGCCAGACCAGCGAGTACTTTTTGCGGCTCCTGCAGGGCGTCGCCGACGCCGAGGGATTCGGCCTGGACACGCCCTGGGAACGGTTGCCGGCCCGGGCCCAGAAGGCAGTGCTGCACGGCACCGGCGAGCAGGTGCACGTGAGCTACCGCAATCGGTACGGGCGTGACCGCTCCTACTACGCCAACTACGAGGGCGTCGTGCCGTGGATCGAGCGCCGCTACGCCGAGACCGAGAGCGACTATTCGCGCGAGAAGTACGAGGGCTTCATGCGCGAGGTGCCCTGCCCCTCCTGCCAGGGCACCCGGCTCAAGCCGGAGATCCTCGCCGTGACGATCGGCGGGCGCTCGATCGCCGAGGTGGCCGCGCTCTCGATCGGCGACGCCGCCGACGTGCTGCGCGAGCTCGAGCTCAGCGACCGTGACATGTTTATCGCCGAACGGGTGCTGAAAGAGGTACACGCCCGGCTCGGCTTCCTGGTCGACGTCGGCCTGCACTACCTCTCCCTCGATCGCGCCGCCGCCACGCTGGCCGGCGGTGAGGCGCAGCGCATCCGGCTCGCCACCCAGATCGGCTCGGGCTTGGTGGGCGTGCTGTACGTCCTGGACGAGCCGTCGATCGGCCTGCATCAACGCGACAATCACCGCCTCATCGAGACGCTGGTGCGGCTGCGCGATCTCGGCAACACACTCATCGTCGTCGAGCACGACGANNACCATCCGCGCCGCGGACTGGGTCGTCGACATCGGCCCGCACGCCGGCGAGCACGGCGGCAACATCGTGGTCAGCGGCACCGTAGACGAACTGCTCGCGTCGAAGGAGTCGATCACCGGCGCCTACCTGTCCGGGCGCAGGGCCATCCCGGTTCCGATGGTGCGGCGGCCGCTCGAACGCGGCCGCGACGTGGTCGTCGAAGGCGCCCGCGAGCACAACCTGTGCAACGTCGACGTCGCGTTCCCGCTCGGCTGCTTTGTCGCGGTCACCGGGGTGAGTGGCTCGGGCAAGTCGACGCTCGTCAACGACATCCTCTACGCCTCGCTGGCCAACAAGATCAACGGTGCGAAGCTGCCGCCGGGCCGGCACAAGAGGGTGCGGGGCGTCGACCAACTCGACAAGGTGGTCGGTGTCGACCAGTCGCCGATCGGGCGCACCCCGCGGTCCAACCCGGCCACGTACACCGGCGTCTTCGACCACATCCGCAAGCTGTTCAGTGAGACCACCGAGGCGAAGATCCGCGGCTACCAGCAGGGCCGGTTCTCCTTCAACGTCAAGGGCGGCCGCTGCGAGAACTGCGCCGGCGACGGCACGATCAAGATCGAGATGAACTTCCTGCCCGACGTCTACGTCCCGTGCGAGGTGTGCAAGGGCGCCCGGTACAACCGGGAAACCCTCGAGGTGCACTACAAAGGCAAGACGATCAGCGAAGTGCTCGAGATGCCGATCGAGGAGGCCGCCGAGTTCTTCGCGCCGATCACCCGCATCGCGCGACACCTCGACACGCTCGTCGACGTCGGGCTGGGCTACGTCCGCCTCGGTCAGCCGGCGCCGACACTGTCCGGCGGCGAGGCGCAGCGCGTCAAGCTCGCCTCGGAGCTGCAGAAACGCTCCACCGGCCGCACGATCTACGTCCTAGACGAGCCGACTACCGGCCTGCACTTCGAGGACGTCAGCAAGCTGCTCGGCGTGCTGCACTCACTGGTCGACAAGGGTAATTCGGTCATCGTCATCGAGCACAACCTCGATGTCATCAAGACAGCGGACTGGATCATCGACATGGGGCCCGAGGGCGGCTCGGGCGGCGGGCGGGTGGTGGCGCAGGGCACGCCGGAGCAGGTTGTCGATATCGAGGGTTCCTACACCGGGCAGTTCCTGCGGCACATGCTCGTGGAGCGGCGCGCGCCCAAACCCGCGAAGAGAGCCCGCCCCCGAGCGAAAGCCACAGTGGCCGCTCGATGACCGATCCGGACGTTCGCACCCGTATTCAGGTCTGCATCGACTGTGCCGACGCCGAGGCGCTGGCTGAATTCTGGGCTCGCGCGCTCAGCCACGAGCAACATTTCATCGGCGGCTGGCAGCACGCCATCGACCCGGCCGGCGTCGGTCCCGTCGTCTGGTTCCAGCCGGTTCCCGAGCCCAAGGCGGTGAAGAACCGGCTGCACCTCGACATCTGGTTCGACACCGAGGGCGGCGCGACGCAGCGCCGCGACCAGCTGCTTGACATAGGTGCGACGGCGTTACGGCGCGAGCACGACTTCTGGCTGATGCTCGACCCGGAAGGCAACGAGTTCTGCCTGTGCTCGGCGCCGATCGACGGTGGCTGAGCAGGGCGGCGTGCTGCCGACGGTCCGTACCCAGCGGCTGATCCTGCGGGACTGGACCGATGCCGACTTTGCGCCCTTCGCCGAACTGAACGCCGATCCGGACGTCATGCGGTACTTGCGAGCCCCGCTCGACCGTGCCGAGAGCGACGCGTTGGCCGAGCGGATTGCCACCGGTTTGTGCGAGAACGGCTGGGGTCTGTGGGCCGTCGAGGTGGCGGGCGGTGCTCCGTTCATCGGCTTCGTGGGCCTGGCGATGCAGAACTTCGAGGCCCAATTCACGCCCGCCGTCGAGGTCGGCTGGCGGCTGGGCCGCAGCTCCTGGGGGCAGGGTTACGCCGTCGAGGCGGCCCGGGCCGCCCTCGACCTCGGGTTCGGCGCCGGGCTCGACGAGGTCGTCTCGATGACGTCCGTCACGAACCGTAAGTCTCGCCGCGTCATGGAGAAGCTGGGCATGACACACAACCCGGCCGACGACTTCGAGCACCCTGCCCTGCCGGAGGGCCACCCGCTGCGGGCGCACGTGCTCTACCGGATCGCCGCTCCACCCGCCGCGCAAACCGGTGGCCAATTCTGACACGACCATGTCAGAATTAGCTGCATGACAAGTCATGACGCCTTCATCGCTGGACTGCCCAAGGCGGAACTGCACGTGCACCACGTCGGATCGGCCTCGCCGCGCATTGTGGCCGAGCTGGCGGCCCGCCACGAGGGCGCCTCACCGGTCCCCGCCGATCCGGCGCTGCTGGCCGACTACTTCACCTTCACCGACTTCGGGCACTTCGTCGAGGTCTACCTGTCCGTCGTTGACCTGATCCGCGACCCGGCCGACGTCTGGACCCTGACCTACGAGGTCGCGCGGGATCTGGGTGCGCAGAACGTGCGCTACGCCGAGCTGACCCTGACGCCGTATTCGTCGATCGTCAGGGGCATCCCGGCCGAGGCGTTCTGCGAAGCCGTCGAGGATGCCCGGCAGCGCGCAGCGCTCGACCACGGTGTCCAGCTGCGCTGGTGCTTCGACATTCCCGGCGAGGCGGGTCTGCCATCCGCCGACGTCACCCTCGACGTCGCGCTGCGCCTGCGCCCGGACGGGCTGGTCAGCTTCGGGCTGGGTGGACCCGAGATGGGGGTCGGCCGGGAGCAGTTCGCGCCGCACTTCGCGGCTGCCCGCGCGGCGGGGCTGCACAGCGTGCCGCATGCGGGGGAGTCGACCGGGCCCGAGACGGTCTGGGACGCGATCGTCCACCTTGGTGCCGAACGGATCGGGCATGGCATCGCGGCGGCCCGGGACCCGCTGCTCATGGAGCATCTGCGCGAACGGCAGATCCAGCTCGAGGTGTGCCCGACCTCGAACGTGTGCACTCGCTCGGTGCCCTCGCTCGCCGAACACCCGCTGCCCGCGTTGGTGGCCGCGGGGGTGCCGGTCACGATCAATTCCGACGACCCGCACATGTTCTCGACCACCCTCAACCGCGAGTACGCGGTGGCGGCGCAGTTGCTCGGGCTCGACGCATCAGGCGTCGCCGACCTGGCCCGCGCCGGCGTTACTGCGTCGTTCCTCGACCCTGCCGGTAGGGCGGCATTGCTCGCCGAGATCGACGCGTACACCCACCCGGCCTTGGGCCGCCGCCCCCACTCGGTGGGCGGCAGCAGTCAGACGGCCTGACTACGCTTGACCTGTGCCCGATCCGTCCACGTACCGGCCTGCGCCGGGCACCATTCCGCTCGGACCGGGCGTCTACCGCTTCCGCGACGAGCGCGGCCGCGTGCTGTACGTCGGCAAGGCCAAGAGCCTGCGTCAGCGGCTGAACTCCTATTTCGCCGACGTCTCCGCCCTGCACCCCCGCACCCGCCAGATGGTGACGAGCGCGGGCAGCGTCGAGTGGACGGTGGTACGTACCGAGGTCGAGGCGCTGCAGCTGGAATACACCTGGATCAAGGAGTTCGATCCGCGCTTCAACGTGCGCTACCGCGACGACAAGTCCTACCCCTCGCTGGCCGTCACCCTCTACGAGCAGTACCCGCGCCTGCAGGTGATGCGCGGCCCGAAGCGCAAAGGGGTGCGGTACTTCGGCCCGTACTCGCATGCCTGGGCGATCCGCGAGACGCTCGACTTGCTGCTGCGGGTGTTCCCGGCCCGCACCTGTTCGGCCGGCGTGTTCAAGCGGGCCGGCCAGATCGGCCGGCCGTGCCTGCTNNCTCGGCTACATCGGCAAGTGCAGTGCGCCGTGCATCAGCAGGGTGAGCGCCGACGAGCATCGCGCGATCGTCGATGACTTCTGCGACTTCATGGCCGGTAAGACCGACCTGATGATCAAGCGGCTCGATCGGCGGATGGCCGAGGCCAGCCGAGAGCAGGAGTTCGAACTCGCCGCCCGCCTGCGGGACGATCTCGGGGCGCTGCGCCGGGCGATGGAGAAGCAGACCGTCGTCTTCGGCGACGGCACCGACGCCGACGTGGTCGCGTTCGCCGAGGACGACCTGGAGGCGGCGGTGCAGGTCTTCCACGTCCGCGGCGGGCGGGTGCGCGGTCAGCGCGGCTGGGTGGTCGACAAGCTCGACGAGATGACTCTCGGCGATCTCGTCGAGCAGTTCGTCACCCAGTTCTACGGCGCCGAGTCCGAGAGCACCGCGAGATCGGGCGTGCCGCGCGAGGTGCTGGTGCCGATCCTGCCCGACGACGCCGCGGCGCTGTCCGAATGGCTCAGCGAACAGCGCGGCACGCGGGTGCAGCTGCGGGTTCCCCAGCGGGGCGACAAGAAGGCGCTGCAGCAGACCGTCGCCCGCAACGCTGCCCAGTCGCTGAGCCAGCACAAGCTCAAGCGCGCGACGGACCTCACGGCCCGCTCCTTGGCGCTCGGCGAGTTGCAGGATGCGCTCGCCCTCGATGTCGCCCCGCTGCGCATCGAATGCTTTGACATCAGCCACGTGCAGGGCAC
Organism: Pseudonocardiales bacterium; assembly: GCA_003243915.1. Taxonomy (GTDB): domain Bacteria; phylum Actinomycetota; class Actinomycetes; order Mycobacteriales; family Jatrophihabitantaceae; genus QHCC01. The sequence continues at coordinate 39,831 of QHCC01000007.1, forward strand.
GAACGTGGTGGCCAGCATGGTGGTTTTCGAAGACGGCCTGGCCCGCAAGAGCGAGTACCGCCGGTTCGCGATGCGCGATACCTCCGCTGGAACCGGTGACACCGATTGGATCGCCGAGGTGGTGCGACGGCGTTTCGCGCGCTACCTGGACGAGCANNCAGGTGGCCGAGGGCGCCGACGCGGACTCCGACCCGGCTGCCGAGGCGGCTGAGCAGGGCCGGCCCGGCATCGATCCGTCGACCGGGCGGGCGCGGAAGTTCGCCTACCCGCCGAACCTGCTCGTGGTCGACGGCGGCGCACCGCAGGTCGCTGCCGCCCAGGCGGTCCTCGACGATCTGGGCATCGACGGCATCGCGGTGGTTGGGCTGGCCAAACGGCTCGAGGAGGTTTGGCGCCCCGGCGAGGCGTACCCGGCGATCCTGCCGCGTGCGTCCGAGGGCCTCTACCTGCTGCAGCGGGTGCGCGACGAGGCGCACCGGTTCGCGATCACCTTCCACCGTGAGAAGCGTTCCAAGGCCATGACCGTCTCCACCCTGGACGGCATCCCTGGTCTGGGGGACACCCGGCGCAAGGCGCTGCTCACCCACTTCGGCTCGGTGCGCAGGCTGCGCGCCGCCGGTGTCGACGAGCTCGTCGAGGTCCGCGGGATTGGCCGCGGCACGGCTGAGGCGATCGTGGCCGGTTTCGCCAGGGAGTCGCCCGCGGCGCCCGTGGTCAACGTCGCGACCGGCGAGATACTCGAGATCGACAGTGTCGGGCCGCCGTCTCGCGAGGATGCTTCCGACGCGGCGAGGAGACGACGCGGCGAGGAGACGACGTGAGTGAGGCCGAATTGCCCGCGCAACCCGCACAGGGAGCGCTCGAAACGGTCATCGTCACCGGCCTGTCGGGGGCCGGACGAAGTACAGCCGCGAAGTGCTTCGAGGATCTCGGGTACTTCGTCGTCGACAACCTGCCGCCCGAGTTGGTCACCACGCTCGCCGATCTCGGCAGTCGCAGCCAAGGCGCGGTCACCCGGCTGGCCGTCGTCATGGACGTCCGAAGCCGGGCGTTCTCCTCCGATCTGCGCGGGGTCATCCGTGAGCTCGGCGAGCGCGGGCTGAGCCCGCGCGTGCTGTTCCTCGAGGCAGCTGACGACGTGCTCGTACGCCGATTCGAGACCGTGCGGCGCGAGCATCCACTGCAGGGCGACGGGCGCCTCGTCGACGGCATCGCGGCCGAACGGCAGCTGCTCGAGGGTTTGCGCGGCGAGGCCGACCTCATCCTGGACACCAGCGACCGCTCGGTGCACGAGCTGCGGCGTGCCATCGAGTCGGCGTTCACCGAAGGAGGTCCCCTCGAGGGCCGGCGCGAACTGCGCGCCACGGTCGTCTCGTTCGGATACAAGTACGGCCTGCCGGTAGACGCCGATCTTGTCGTCGACGTGCGGTTCCTTCCCAATCCGTATTGGATCCCCGAGCTTCGTGAGCTGACCGGCCGCGAGGACGAGGTGCGCGACTACGTCCTGGGCCAGCGCGACGCGGAGCAGTTTCTCGACCGGTACGCCGAGATCCTCGAGATCATCGGCGCCGGCTACACCCGCGAGAGCAAGCGCTACCTCACCCTCGCGGTGGGCTGCACCGGGGGCAAGCACCGCTCGGTCGTCATGGCCCAGCAGCTCGCTGACCGGCTCACCGCCACCGGGGTGCGCACGACGGTCGTGCACCGGGATCTCGGCCGTGAATAGCCCGGTGCGTGCAGTCGCACTGGGCGGCGGGCACGGGCTGCACGCGTCGTTGTCCGCGCTGCGGCTCATCACCACTGACCTCACCGCCGTGGTCACCGTCGCCGACGACGGCGGGTCGTCGGGACGGATCCGGCGCGAGCTCAACGTGCTTCCCCCCGGCGACCTGCGGATGGCCCTCGCCGCGCTCGCCGGGAATGAGCCGCAACACCAGGCCTGGGCCGAACTGCTGCAGCACCGCCTCGGCGGCAACGGCGTGCTCGCGGGCCATCCGCTGGGCAACCTGCTGCTGACCGGCCTGCTCGAACGCGGCGACGACCCGGTCGGCTCGCTGTGCAGGCTAGCTGAGCTGGTCGGTGCCGTGGGCCGGGTGTTGCCGATGAGCCCGGTGCCGCTCGACCTGGTCGCCGATGCCGACCGCTTCGATCCCGAGGATCCCGGCCGTACCCGCCAGATCCGCGGCCAGTCCTCGATCGCCGCGACGCCGGGACGGGTCCGCTCCGTCGGGCTGCTGCCCCCGGGTGCCCCGGCATGCGCGTCGGCGGTCGACGCCGTTCGGGAGGCCGATGTCGTCGTGCTGGGACCAGGCTCGTGGTTTACCAGCGTCATCCCCCACCTGCTGCTTCGGGAGCTGGGCCGCGCCCTCGCCGCAACCCACGCCCGGGTCTTCGTCACGCTGAACCTCGTGCCGCAGGCGGGCGAGACCGACGACTACTCACCGCAGGACCTGCTGCGGGTCCTGCTGGCCCATGCGCAGATGTTCGGCGGGCTGCGGGTGGATACGGTCCTGGCAGACGCCGACGCCACCCCCGACGTCACCGAATTGCGGGCTTACACGCGCACGATCGGCGCGAGTCTCGTAGTCTCGAAGCTCGCCGCCGACGACGGCGCGGAACGCCACGATCCGACGCGGCTGAGTGAGGCCTTTGCGCAAGCCCTCGCCGAGCGAGCGTGACCGAAGGGGAAGCACGTATGGCGATGACCGCGTCGGTGAAGGACGAACTGAGCCGCGTCCCGGTGGCGAAGCTCTCGTTCCGCAAGTCCGAGATGGCGACGATGCTGAGGTTCGCCGGGGCGCTGCACCTCATCGGCGGGCACATCGTCATCGAAGCCGAACTGGACACCGGATCGGTCGCCCGACGGCTGCGCAAGGAGATCGCCGAGATCTTCGGCTACGGCTCGGAGGTTCACATCGTCGCCGCCGGCGGCTTGCGGAAAGGCAGCCGCTATCTGGTGCGGGTCACCAAGGACGGCGAAGGGCTGGCCCGGCAGGCGGGGCTCATCGACCTGCGCGGCCGGCCGATCAAAGGGCTACCCCATCACGTGGTCGCCGGCGGTCTGGGCGACGCCGAAGCCGCCTGGCGGGGCGCGTTCCTCGCCCACGGCTCGCTCACCGAGCCGGGCCGGGCCTGCTCGCTGGAGATCACCTGCCCATCGGCTGAGGCCGCGCTCGCGCTGGTCGGAGTAGGCCGACGCCTGGGCATCTCCGCCAAGGCGCGGGAGGTGCGGGGCAGCGATCGCGTCGTGGTCCGCGACGGGGACGCGATCGGCGCGCTGCTCACCCGGATCGGTGCCCACGAGTCGGTCATGGCGTGGGAGGAGCGCCGGATGCGCCGCGAGGTGCGCGCCACCGCGAACCGCCTCGCCAACTTCGACGACGCCAACCTGCGCCGGTCCGCGCGCGCTGCGGTGGCCGCCGGCGCCAGGGTCGAACGGGCCCTGGAGATCCTGGCCGACGACGCGCCCGATCATCTGCTGCAGGCCGGCCGGCTGCGTCTGGAGCACAAGCAGGCCTCGCTCGAGGAACTCGGCGCCCTGTCCGATCCGGTGATGACCAAGGACGCGGTCGCCGGCCGCATCCGGCGACTGCTGGCGATGGCCGACAAGCGTGCCACCGACAGGGGCATCCCTGACACCGAATCGGCTGTCACGCCCGAGATGCTGGCTCCCTGAGGCTGAACGCCGGGTCCTCGGCCCGAAGGCCGCGCACCGCCCGGACGTGGCGGGCGACCTGATCGGCTGACCGGCTACCGTGGCAGGCGGCAGCGGTTTCTGCCGGTTTAGGAGGTCTGGTCTTGATCGAGGTCCGTGATCTGAGTAAGCGCTATGGCGACAAGCTGGCGGTGGACCACCTGTCGTTCTCCGTCGAGCCGGGAAGGGTGACGGGATTCCTCGGCCCCAACGGCGCCGGCAAGTCGACCACGATGCGGCTGATTCTGGGTCTGGACCGCCCGAACAGCGGGACGGCGACGATCGGCGGCCGGCCCTATCGGGAGTTGTCGCAGCCGCTTCGCGTGGTCGGCGCGCTCCTCGAGGCCCGGGCAGTCCACTCCGGCCGTTCGGCCTTCAACCACCTCCTGGTCCTCGCCCAGACGCAGAGCCTGCCGCGTCGGCGCGTGGACGAGGTGATCGACTTGATCGGCCTGCGCGAGGTAGCGGGACAGCGGGCCGGCGGATTCTCCCTGGGTATGGGCCAGCGCCTGGGAATCGCCGCTGCCCTGCTCGGTGACCCGAAGGTGCTCGTGCTGGACGAGCCGGTCAACGGGCTGGACCCGGAGGGCATCCACTGGATCCGCAACCTGCTCAAGCGACTGGCCGGCGAGGGGCGCACGGTGTTCGTGTCCAGCCACCTGATGAACGAGATGGCCGTCACCGCCGATCATCTGATCGTGATCGGTCGCGGGCAGCTGATCGCCGACTGTCCGACCGAGGAGTTCATTGCGCGAAGTTCGGAGAAGTCGGTTCGGGTGAAGGGTCCGGATCGGGATCGACTCGAGCAGCTGATCACGGCCGAGGGGGGCCGGGTGACAGCCGACGAGGACGGTGCACTGACGGTCGCCGACCTCGAGGCGCCGCGGATCGGCGAGCTTGCCGCGGGTGCGGGGCTGGTGTTGCACGAGCTGACCCCGCAGCTCGCGTCCTTGGAGGAGGCGTTCATGGAATTGACCCGTGCCAGCGTCGAGTACGGCGCTCAGGCTCACGACACGGCGGCGACGGACGCCATGCCGGTACCGCTCGAGGCAGGCCCGAGATGACGAGCACGGTCGCCGACGCCGACGCCGACGCTGCGCCCGCCATCGATGCCGGCGCGTCGCGCGGTTTCGGGCGGCTCCTGCTCGCGGAATGGACCAAGCTGCGCTCGGTGCGCTCGACCATGTGGTCGCTGCTGCTGCTCGTCGTGCTGACTCTCGGATTCGCCGCCCTGTTCACCTGGCTGACCGTGTCACAGTGGAGCAGGGCCAGCCCTTCGCAGCAGCGCCAGACGCTCAACGATCCGGTGGCCACGATCCTGGGTTCCGGCTTCCAGCTCAGCCAGCTCGCTGTCTGCGTGCTCGGCGTGATGGTGATGGCCAGCGAGTACTCCACCGGCATGATCCGGTCCAGCCTGCTTGCCGTGCCCAAGCGCACCCCGATGCTCTTCGCCAAGTGCATCGTCTTCGCGGTGCTGGTGTTCATCGTCGCGGAGGTCGTCGCGTTCCCGTCATTTTTCGTCGGCGCGGCGATCCTGCACAGCAAGGCGCCGGTCGCGCTGGGCGACCCGGGCGTCCTACGGGCCGTCATCGGTGCCGGGCTCTACCTGGCGGTGCTGGCGTTGTTCGCCCTCGCGATCGGCGCCCTCCTTCGGCATGTCGCGGGCGCGATCACTGGCATCATCGGTTTCGTGCTCGTGCTCGCGCCGCTCGCGCAGCTACTGCCGGGCAGTGTCGGCAAGCACATCCACGCCTACCTGCCCTCCGAAGCAGGTCACCTGATCGCCCAGGCACGCCAAGGCCCCAACGACCTGCTCACTCCGTGGCAGGGCTTCGGGGTGTTCTGCATCTGGACCGCAGTCCTACTCGCCGCGGCGGTCTATCTGCTCAACCGGCGAGACGCCTAGGACGTGTCTGCGCCCGGGCACGACCCGATATGGTTCGGGCAAGCGCGCCGCAGCGTCGCGGGGCGGCTCCGGATCGTAACCGCCGTCAAGGAGTCTTCGCAGTGACTGTTCGTGTGGGTATTAACGGCTTCGGCCGCATCGGACGCAACTTCTTCCGGGCGATCACGGCATCGGGTGCGGACATCGACCTCGTCGCGGCCAATGACCTCGGCGACGTCGCGACGATGGCTCACCTGCTCAAGTACGACAGCGTGCTCGGCCGCCTCGCCGAGCCGGTCAGCGTCACCAGCGACGGCATCAAGGTCGGCGACCACACCATCAAGATCCTGGCCGAGCGCGACCCGGCGAACCTGCGGTGGGGCGACCTCGGGGTCGACATCGTCATCGAGTCGACCGGTTTCTTCACCAAGGCTGCCGATGCCCGCAAGCACGTCGACGCCGGGGGAGCGAAGAAGGTCATCATCTCCGCCCCGGCCAGCGACGAGGACGTCACGATCGTGATGGGCGTCAACGACGGCGACTACGACCCCGCGAAGCACACCATCATCTCCAATGCGTCGTGCACGACGAACTGCCTCGGCCCGTTGGCCAAGGTGCTCGACGACGCGTTCGGTGTCGAACGGGGACTGATGACCACCATCCACGCCTACACACAGGACCAGAACCTGCAGGACGCGCCGCACGCGGATCTTCGCCGGGCGCGCGCAGCGGCCATCAACATCGTCCCCACCTCGACCGGCGCCGCGAAGGCGATCGGCCTCGTCCTGCCGGGGCTCAAGGGCAAGCTCGACGGCTACGCGCTGCGCGTCCCCGTCCCCACGGGATCGGCAACCGACCTCACCGTGACCGTGGGGCGTGACACCACCGTCGACGAGGTGAACGCCGCCTACCGCAGCGCCGCCGAGGGCCCGCTCAAAGGCATCCTCGTCTACACCGAAGACCCGATCGTGTCCTCCGACATCGTGACCGACCCGGCCTCGTGCACCTTCGATTCCGGCCTGACCAAGGTGATCGGCGACCAGGTCAAGGTGGTCGGCTGGTACGACAACGAGTGGGGCTATTCCAACCGGCTCGTCGACCTGGCCGGGCTCGTCGGCTCCTCGCTGTAGGGCCCTGCGGTGCGCACCCTCGACGGCCTGATCAAGCATGGGGTGAAGGGTCGGCGGATTCTGGTCCGGTGCGACCTCAACGTCCCGCTCAGCGAGGGCGCCAAGCGCACTGTCACCGACGACGGTCGGATCCGGGCATCCCTCCCGGTGCTCACCAAGCTCCTGGACCACGGTGCGCGGGTGATCGTGGCCGCCCACCTGGGCCGGCCGGCCGGCCCCGCGGACGCTGCGTACTCCCTCGGGCCGGTCGCCGACCGCCTGGCCCAACTGCTGGGCCGTCCCGTGGAGATGGCGCTGGACACCGTGGGCCCCAGCGCCCGGCTGCTCGCGGACGGGCTGGGCGACGGTGCGCTGCTGCTGCTCGAGAACGTCCGCTTCCACCCGGGCGAGACAAGCAAGGACGACGCCGAGCGCCACGCGTTTGCCAGCTGCCTGGCCCTGCTCACCGGCGGCGAGGACGACGGTGGCGCCTTCGTCGAGGACGCGTTCGGCGCGGTACACCGCAAGCACGCGTCGGTATTCGACGTCGCGACGCTGCTGCCGCACTACTGCGGCGACCTCGTGCGCGACGAGCTGAACGTCCTGCGTGAGCTCACCGGCGAACCGGAGCGCCCCTACGTCGTCGTGCTCGGCGGATCGAAGGTCAGCGATAAGCTGGCCGTCATCGACTCGCTGCTGCCGAAGGTCGATCGGCTCCTCGTCGGTGGCGCGATGTGCTTCACGTTCCTCGCCGCGCAGGGGCACGAGGTCGGCGACTCGCTGCTCGAGGCCGACCAGATCGAGGCGTGCCGAGCCCTGTTGACCGCGACGTCCGCTGATGGCACCCCCAAGATCGTGTTGCCCTCCGACGTCGTGGTGGCGGCCGACGTCACCGAGGAGGCCGCCGCCGAGATCGTCGCGGCCGACGCGATTCCGGCGGTCAGCAAGGGCCTGGACATCGGACCGGAAACGGTGAAGACGTTCGCCGCCGCCCTGGCGGATGCGAAGACCGTGTTCTGGAACGGTCCGATGGGCGTCTTCGAGATCGCGCAGTTCGCCGCCGGGACGAAGGGCGTTGCAGAAGCTGTGGCGGCCGTCGACGGGCTCTCGGTCGTCGGCGGGGGCGACTCGGCCGCCGCGGTGCGGGCCTTGGGTCTGGACGTCACCGCGTTCGGTCACATCTCGACCGGCGGCGGCGCGTCGCTGGAGTTCCTCGAGGGCAAGACCCTTCCCGGTGTCGCGGTACTGGACGAGGCCTGAGTGCCCGCGGCGGGGCACAGCGCGTCGACAGCGCCGGTCGCGCGCTCCCGTCGGCGGCTGATCGCCGGCAACTGGAAGATGAACCTGAACCATCTCGAAGCGCTCGCGCTCACCCAGAAGATCGCGTTCAGCCTCGACGAAGCGCAGCTCAGCAGGGTCGAGGTCGTGGTGCTGCCGCCGTTCGTGTGCCTGCGCAGCGTCCAGACTCTCGTCGACGGCGACCGTCTGCTGCTCGGCTACGGTGCACAAGATGTCTCGCCGCACGACTCCGGTGCCTACACCGGAGACGTGGGTGGACCGATGCTGGCCAAGCTCGGCTGTACCTATGTCGTGGTCGGGCACTCCGAGCGCCGCGCGTATCACGGCGAGGACGACGCGGTGGTGAATACCAAGGTCGTCGCCGCGTTCCGCAACGTGCTGACTCCCATCCTCTGCGTCGGTGAGACGCTCGACGTGCGGGAGGCCGGCGAGCATCTCGCGTACACCACCGCCCAGCTCGAGGGCGCCCTGGCGGCCGTTGCCGCGCAGGACGCCCAGCGGATCGTCGTCGCCTACGAGCCCGTGTGGGCCATCGGCACGGGCCAGGTGGCCACTCCCGACGACGCGCAGGAGGTGTGCGCCGCGATCCGGCAGCGGCTGGCGCAGCTGTACTCGCCTGCGCTGGCCGCCGGCGTGCGTGTCCTGTATGGCGGATCGGTGAAGTCCGGCAACGCCGCCGAGATCCTGGGACGTCGCGATGTCGACGGCGCGCTGGTGGGCGGAGCGAGCCTGGACGGAGCGGAATTCGCGGCGATCTGCGTCGCGGCGGGCAATCAGGCAGACATCGGGTGACCGCCAGGTATCCTTTGTCCGGCACCACCGACCATTCCGCGACCGACCGCAGCTGAGGCCACCAAAGATGATCTTTACTTTGTCCGTCGTGCTCATCGTCACGAGTCTGCTTCTCGTGGTGCTGGTGCTCCTTCACCGCGGCAAGGGCGGCGGGCTGTCGTCTATGCTCGGCGGTTCGTTCTACTCGAACCTGTCGGGCTCGTCGGTGGTCGAGCGCAACCTCGATCGACTGACGGTGATCGCCGGCCTGGTGTGGGCGATATGCATCGTCGGGCTCGGCCTGCTGTACAAGAACACCGGCTGACCGGGCCGGTAGCGCAAGACCATAACGGGGGAAAGGGAACACACGTGGCTGGTGGCAGTGCCATTCGTGGCAGTCGAGTCGGCGCTGGGCCGATGGGCGAGAAGGAGCGTGGCGAGGCCGCGCCCCGGCAACGTGTCTCGTTCTTCTGTGCCAACGGGCACGAGGTACGGCCGGCTTTTGCCGTCGACGCCGTCCTGCCCGACACCTGGGACTGCCCAAAGTGTGGATTCCCCGCGGGTCGCGAATCAGCGGCGCCGCCCAACGCGCCCCGCAACGAGCCGTACAAGACGCATCTCGCATACGTGAAGGAGCGCCGGTCCGACGAGGACGGCGCCGCGATCCTGGAAGAGGCGCTGCAGCGGCTCAAGGCCCGCCGCGGCGAGTCCTGAGCCCAGTCCGCCGACCGCCTCTGCACCCGCGCCGGCCGCCTCCGGACTGAGTTGCGGTGAGGTGGCGAACCATCGGAGGCGAAGAACGAGGCGTCAGCACAACAAGTAGGCCCGCCCTGCGAGGGGCGGACGTACTTGCTGCTCTGTGGTGCACTGCTCTCGTACCGGCGAGGACCTGCGTGCTCATGCGATAGGGCCCCCCGACCCCGACCGAACTTCGCAACGCTGGCCGATGCAAAGCCTTTCACGGAAGTAATCACCCTGGCAAGGGAACGGCTCCCTGACTGTGTGCGGATCGGCCTACCTCGTGATCAACCAGGGTGCGGGACTGAACTGATCAACGGACGTGTGCGGGTTCTGGGTCACCCGCCGAGCCGGTGGTCATGGAACATCCGCAAGCGAGCTGGCCGCATAGCCGGGACGTCCACAGCCATTCACGGCGAGCTCAGCCGACCGGTGGCTTGTACAGATTCTGCGGCAGCTTGGCCGCGGCCGCTCGGTCGATCAGCCACAACGTGCGATGCCGCCCGCGCGGGCCGGCGGCCGGCACCTGCACCCGTCCTGCCCCGCCGAGGGCCATGGCCACGGCCCGTGACTTGCTGTCTCCCGATGCGAGGAACCACACCTCGTTCGCGGCATCCAGGGCGCGGAAGGTGAGTGAGAGCCGCGTCGGCGGCGGCTTGGGCGAGTTGTGCACGGCGATCACGGGCGCGTCGTGCTCGTACACCCCCGGGTGTTCGGGGAAGAGTGACGCGCAGTGCCCATCGGGCCCGATGCCGAGCATCACGACGTCGAAACGGGGCACGTCGTCATCGCCGCCGGAGGACTGATGTCGGTCAGGCGCGACGGCGTCGGCCAGTTCGGCGGCGTAGGCCTCGGCCGCCGCCTCGACGTCGTCGCCGAAGCCGGCGTCGGCAGCGGGCATGCGGTGCACCAGCGCCGGGTTCAGCGGCAACACGTCCAGCAGCGCGGTATAGGCCGCGGTGTCGTTGCGCTCGGGGGAGTCCGAGGCTACGTAGCGCTCGTCGCCCCACCAGATATGGACGCGCCGCCAGTCGACGGCGTCACGCCCAGGCAATTCACGCAGCGCGGACATCACCTGCTCGAGGATCCCACCGCCGGTCAGGGCGAGGTGGGCCACCGGGCGTACCGATTGCGCCGAGACCAAGGTGGCTACCAAGCGGCCCGCAGTGTTCTCGGCGAGCAGATCCGGCGAGGCCTCGACCACGATCTCCGGTGGGGTGGGCCGCGATGCCACTACCACGCCGCCGAGGACGGGTCCGCGGCCAGCGCCGGATCGTTCCATTCGTGCACCCGCTGCGACAGCCGATCCTCGAGTCCCGGCACGTCGCACACGGTACCCAGAGCATCGGCGTATACCTCGTCGGCGTCCAGATGGCGTAGCTCCTCGGCGAGCAGTTCACCGAGGGTGCGCTCAGGGAACGGCGCGATCGAGTCGTGCTGCCCGTCGCGGCGTAGCACGAGTCGCGAACCGTCGCGGAACGCTTTGATGCTCGTCCCGCTCGCGAAGTCCATCGACACCGACTCGATCGCGGTGCCCGGTGTCTTGGAGACCGGGACGTGCAGCCCCAGCCTCGACGACAGCCACCCGGCGAGCAGCAGCGCCGACGGCTCGGTGTCGTCACCCTCGACAGTGGCCGCCACGGCCGGCTCGTGCGCCGTGTCGTACGCCGATGCCAGTGCGGCGCGCCAGCCGGTGACCCGGGTCCAGGCTAGGTCGGTGTCGCCCGCGGCGAAGTCGTCGGCGCGCCTCTGGAGCGCCGCCACCTTCTCCGCCGTGCGGCAGACGTCGGTGATGCGGCGTTCCGCGAACACGCCCAACGGGTCGTAGGCGATGCGTTCGGGCGGTGCGCCGTGCCACCAGGTGACCACGGGCGCGTCCGGTGCGAGCAGCGGCAGGGTCACCGACTCGGCGTGCAGTGCGAGGCGGCCGTACATGCGCAGCACGACGGCCTCGCCCGGCCCGAGCCTCCCGCCCATCAGGACCTCGGCGTCCAGGCGCGGCACGGGGGCGTCGATCTGGCGGCGGATGACGATCAACATCCGCATCGGGTGCTTGCTGGCCGCTATTGTCGCGGCCTCCTCGACTTCGGCGACGTCGGGTTCGGCGACCACCACGACCAGGGTCAGTGAATTGCCGCTCGTGACCGCGCCACCGGTGCGCCGTTCGGCCGCCAGGGCACGCACGACCGCTGCACCCGTCGTGTCCCACAGGGTTGTCATTACGGCCGCCTCCAGACGCGGCCGTCGCGAGCCAGCATCTCGTCGGCCTCCTTCGGGCCCCACTCACCGGCGCGGTAGAGGTATGGCTGCTGTCCGGCCCAGAACTCCTCGAGCGGATCGATGACCCGCCAGGACGCCTCGACCTCCTCGTTGCGCGGAAACAGCGTCGCGTCGCCGATCAGCACGTCGAGAATGAGCCGCTCGTATGCCTCGGGGGAGGCTTCGGTGAAGGCCTCGCCGTAGAGGAAGTCCATCGCGACGTCGCGCACCTCCATGGCGGTGCCCGGCACCTTCGACCCGAACTTCAGGGTGACCCCCTCGTCCGGCTGGACCCGGATCACGAGCTGATTGTGGCCGAGCTCCTCGGTGTCGGTGCGGCTGAACGGCAGGTGGGGCGCCTTCTTGAACAGCACTCCGATCTCGGTGACCCGCCGGGGCAGGCGCTTGCCGGTTCGGATGTAGAACGGCACACCGGCCCAACGGCGGGTCTCGATACCCAGCCGCACCGCCACGTAGGTCTCGGTGTCGGACTCCGGCGCGATGTCCTTCTCGGCTCGGTAGGCAACGCTTCGCTCACCGGCCAGCCAGCCCTGGTCGTACTGTCCGCGCACTGCGTACGCAGCCAGGTCAGGGGGCAGTGAGATGGCCCGCAGCACCTTGATCTTCTCCGTGCGGATCGCTTCGGGCGAGAACTCGACAGGCTCCTCCATGGCGGTGAGCGCGAGCAGTTGCAGCAGATGGTTCTGCAACACGTCCCGAGCTGCGCCGGTGGCGTCGTAGAACGCCGCGCGACCGCCGATTCCGACGTCCTCGGCCATCGTGAACTGCACCGAGTCGACGAAGTTGGAGTTCCAGACGGGCTCGAAGAGCTGATTGGCGAACCGCAGCGCCATGATGTTTTGGACGGTCTCCTTGCCCAGGTAGTGGTCGATGCGGAAGACGTCCTGCGCCGTGAACACCCTGTCGACGAGCCGGTTGAGTTCGAGCGCACTCGCGAGATCGTGCCCGAACGGCTTCTCGACCACGACCCGCCGCCAGCCGCCGCTCTGCTTGTTGCTGGCCATCCCAGTGCGTTCCATCTGCTGCAGCACCACCGGGAACATGCTCGGCGGTATCGACAGGTAGAACGCGGCGTTGCCCTTGATGCCGTGGCTGGCGCGCAGGTCGTCGAGTGTCTGCCCGAGCGTGTCGAAGGCCTCGTCGTCGTCGAACGCGCCGGGGACGAACTTGATGTTGCCGGAGAGCCGCTTCCAGACCTCCTCGTTCCAGGCCGTCCGGGCGTGATCCTGGGCGGACTTTCGGGCCAGGCTCTCGAAGTCGCCGTCCCCCCAGTCGCGGCGCGCGAAGCCGAGCAGTACGAAGTCCGGCGGTAGGAGCCCGCGGTTCGCCAGGTCGTAGATGGCGGGCAGCAGCTTCTTGCGCGCCAGATCACCGGTGACCCCGAACACGACGAGGGCGCACGGCTCGGGCACCCGCGGCAGGCGGCGGTCGCGCGGGTCGCGAAGCGGGTTGGCGGTGACCGTCGCGGGCGCGCCGATGGGCGAGGTCAGCGGCGTTGCCGCCGGCGTTTCCGGCGGCGTTTCCGGCGGCGTGCCAGGCTCGAGCGCCGTTGCCGAGGGCTCTGTCATGGTGTGGCCGCGTCCAGCTGCCCCCGGACGCTCTCGAACAGCTGCGCGTAGGAGTCCTCGAACTTCTGCACGCCCTCGACCTCCAGCACCTCGATGACCTCGTCGTAGCTGACGCCCATCGCGTTGAGGCCGTCGATGACCTTGCGAGCCTCGCCGTAGCTACCGGCGATAGCGTTGCCCCGGATCTTGCCGTGGTCGGCGACGGCGTCGAGCGTCGCCTCTGGCATCGTGTTGACGGTGTCCGGCGCGGCAAGTTCCACGACGTACATCGTGTCGTCGTAGCCCGGGTCCTTCACGCCCGTCGAGGCCCACAGTGGGCGCTGCCGGTGCGCGCCGGCCGCCTCGAGCACAGCCCACCGGTCGGAGGAGAACACCTTCTCGTAGCGCTCGTAGGCCAGCCGCGCGTTGGCGATGCCCGCCTTGCCGCGCAGTGCTTTCGCCTCCTCGGTGCCGAGCTTGTCGAGGCGCTTGTCGATCTCGGTGTCGACCCGCGAGACGAAGAAGGATGCGACCGAGCGGATCGTGGACAGCTCGATGCCGGCCGCCTTGGCCTGTTCGAGGCCGGTGAGGTAGGCATCCATGACGCCGTCGTAGCGGTCCAGGCCGAAGATCAGCGTGACGTTGACGCTGACGCCGGCTCCGGTGGCGGCCGCGATCGAGCTAAGACCCTCCATGGTGGCCGGGATCTTGATCAGCACGTTGGGCCGGTCGACGAGCCACTTCAGGCCCTTGGCCTCGGCGGTGGTGCGCTCGGTATCGTGCGCGATGCGGGGATCGACCTCGATCGAGACCCGGCCGTCCTTGCCGTCGGTGCGGTCATAGACCGGCCGCAGCACGTCGCAGGCCCAGCGGATGTCGTAGGCCATCAGGTAGCGCACGGCGCCCTCGATCGCGACCTCGCGGGTGGCCAGTTCGCGCACCTGCTCGTCGTACGCGCTGCCCTTCTCCAGCGCCTTCTGGAAGATCGTCGGGTTGCTGGTGACGCCGACGACGTGCTTGTGATCGACCAGGTCCTGCAGGTTTCCGCTGTGCAGCCGCTCCCGGCCGATGTCGTCGAGCCAGATCGAGACGTCCTGCGCGGACAGGTCAGCGAGCGCGTCACTCATTCGGAGCTCCTTCAGGTGCCAGTGGTCGCGCCGCGGATCTCGCCGGCGCGTTCGAGTGTGGAGTGGGCCGCGGCGACGACGCGATCCGGGGTGAAGCCGAACTGCTCGAGGAGCACGCTGCCCTCGGCGCTGGCGCCGAAGTGCTCGATGCTGATGATCTCGCCGAAATCGCCGACGATGTCACGCCAACCCTGGCTGATGCCCGCTTCGACGCTGATGCGCGCCTTGACGTCGGGCGGCAGGACCTGCTGGCGGTACGCCGGCGTCTGCGCGTCGAACCACTCGAAGCACGGCATCGACACCACCCGGGTGGGCCAGCCCTCGGCCTCGAGCCGCTCACGGGCGGTCAAGGCAAGCGACACCTCGGAACCCGTGGCTACGATGATCAGCTGCGGGCGCCCGGAGGAGGCCTCCTCGAGGACATAACCGCCCTTGTCCGCGTCGAGGACCTTGTCCGGGTCGAGAACGGGAAGGTTCTGCCGCGACAGCGCGAGGCCGACGGGCCGGTCGGTGTGTTCGAGCACCGCCCGCCAGCATGCCGCGGTCTCGTTTGCATCGGCCGGGCGGACGATGTCCAGACCCGGGATGGCCCGCAGCGCGGCGAGGTGCTCGATGGGCTGATGAGTCGGGCCGTCGCCACCGAGACCGATCGAGTCGTGAGTCCACACGTAGATGGTCGGCAGCTTCATCAGCGCAGCCAGCCGGACGGGCGGGCGCATGTAGTCGCTGAACACCAGGAACGTGCCGCCGTACACGCGGGTGCCGCCGTGCAGCGTGATGCCGTTCATGACCGAGCCCATCGCGTGCTCTCGGATGCCGAAGTGCAGGGTCCGGCCGTACGGTCCGCCCGGCCACGCCTTCGTCTGGAACTCGGCCGGCACGAAGCTGGACTCGCCCTCCATGGTCGTGTTGTTGCTCTCGGCCAGGTCCGCCGATCCGCCCCACAGTTCGGGCAGGACGTCGGCCAGCGCGGAGAGCACCTTGCCGGAGGCCGCCCGGGTGGAGATCGCGTTGGGCTTGCCGTCCTTCTCGTTCTCGGTCGGGAAGCTCGGCAGGTTGCTCGCCCAGCCGTCGGGCAGTTCGCGCCGGATCATGCGTTCGAGCAATGCCGCCCGCTCGGCGTTGGCGCCCGACCACCTGTCGAAGTCCTGCTGCCACTCTGCCCGCGCCTGGCGCCCCCGCGCCGCGACGCCGCGGGCGTGGGCGAGCACCTCGGGATCCACGGCGAAATGTGCGTCGGGGTCGAAGCCGAGGATCTTCTTGGTCTTGCGGATCTCGTCCTCCCCGAGGGCCGCTCCGTGCGCCGACCCGGTGTTCTGTTTGGTCGGTGCCGGCCAGCCGATGATCGTGCGCACGGCGATGATAGAGGGCTTGTCGATGACCCGCTGCGCCTTCTTGATGGCGGACTCGAGGGCCACCACGTCCTCTCCGGAATCGACGCGCTGCGTGTGCCAGCCGTAGGCGTCGTAACGCTTGAGCACGTCCTCACCGAAGGCGATCGCGGTGTCGTCCTCGATCGAGATGTGGTTGTCGTCGTAGAACAGGGTCAGATTCCCCAGCTGCTGGTGGCCGGCCAGCGAGGACGCCTCGCTCGAGATGCCCTCCTCCATGCAGCCGTCACCGGCGATGACGTAGATCTGGTGATCGAACGGCGACTCGCCCGGCGCGGCATCCGGGTCGAGCAGGCCGCGCTCGCGCCGGGCGGCCATTGCCATGCCGACCGCGTTGCCGATCCCCTGGCCCAGGGGGCCGGTCGTCACCTCGACCCCGGCCGTGTGCCCGTGCTCGGGATGCCCAGGCGTCAGCGATCCCCAGGTGCGCAGGGCCCGCAGATCGTCGACTTCGAGGCCGTAGCCGGACAGGAACAGCTGGACGTACTGGGTGAGTGAGGCGTGTCCGTTGGACAGGATGAAGCGGTCGCGGGCGATCCAGTTCGGGTCGGTGGGGTCGTGGCGCATCACCCGCTGGTAGAGCAGGTAGGCCAGCGGCGCCAGGCTCATCGCGGTTCCGGGATGACCATTGCCGACCTTCTGGACGGCGTCGGCCGCGAGCAGCCGCGCGGAGTCGACGGCCTTGGTGTCCAGGTCGCCCCACCATTTCGGATGTGCCGTGATGACGCCCTGCTGGCTGGCCTTAGCGGAGTCGGTCACTGCCGATCGTGTCCCTTCGACGTAGGGTGGCTCACGCGGTACTGCCTGGGCCAAGCCTAGCCATATCGCGGGCGTATCACGCCGTTCGAGTCGGCTGAGGCTGACGCCAGGGCCCAAAGGAGCGACAGATACCCTGAGGCCGTGACGCAGACCCCGGTTGCGCCCGTCTCGGCGGGCCCGTTCGGGGACTCGGCGCCAGCCCCTACCGGCGCCGCCGCGACCCAGGCGGATTCGCCCCTCCCGCGGCGTAGCCGCTCGAGGCTGCAGGCCTATGTCGCACTCACCAAGCCGCGGATCATCGAACTGCTCCTCGTCACGACGCTGCCGGCGATGGTGCTCGCCGCAGGGGGGCTGCCGCACTGGCGGGTGGTGCTGGCGACGATGGTCGGCGGGGCACTGGCAGCTGGGAGCGCCAACGCCCTGAACTGCTACGTCGACCGCGACATCGATGCCGTGATGCGGCGCACCGGGCACCGGCCGTTGGCCCAGCACGACGTCTCGGCGACCGGTGCCCTCGTGTTCGGGCTCGTGATCGGCGTGATCGCGGTGCTGCTGATGGGCCTGGCAACGAACTGGCTCGCCGCCGGGCTCAGCGCTCTGGCGATCGCGTTCTACGTCGTCGTCTACACGATGCTGCTCAAACGGCGCACCGCGCAGAACATCGTGTGGGGCGGGGCAGCGGGATGCATGCCGGTGCTCATCGGCTGGGCGGCCGTGAACGATTCACTGGGCTGGGCGCCGCTGGTCCTGTTCGGCATCGTGTTCTTCTGGACCCCGCCGCACTTCTGGGCGCTGGCGATCCGCTACCGCGAGGACTACTCACGCGCCGGCGTGCCGATGCTGCCGGTGGTGGCCTCACCGGTCCGGGTGGCGCGCGAGATCGTGGTGTACGCCTGGCTCACCGTCGCCACGTCGCTGGTGCTCTGGCCGCTTGCCACCGGTTGGGTGTACGGGGTGCTCGCGCTGCTGTCGGGCGCGGTGTTGCTGGCCGGCGCGCACCGGCTGCTACATGTGACCACACACGGCGAGAACGCCAAGCCCATGCAGCTGTTCCACCTCTCGAACAGCTACCTCGCCTTCGTCTTCGTGGCAATCGCCGTCGACACGTTCGTGCGTTAGCGTTCCGCCCCGCCGCGGGGTAGCCACCGTTCAGCCGAGAGGGATGCTGATCGGGATGCTGACCGGCGTCTGGATGCCCAGCCGGTAGCTGCCCGTGCTGTTCCCGAACGTCTGGCTCACTGAGCCGGACAGGGTCAGCGTTCCCCCGGTCATGTTGCCGGGCACCTCGAAAATGTTGTAGATCTTGTTTGCCGACGACGCGATGTTTCGGGCGTGCACGGGCGTACCCCCCGCGGGCGTGAACGTCAGCAGCGCGGCCGGGAAGCCGAAGGTGCCCCTGTCATGGACCGCTACATACGTCATCGACACGTGCATGATGGCCTTGCGCGGGCTACTTGCGGTGATCGGGGTTTCGTCGGAGTTGCGGTAGCTCAACTCGGCGAGCTTGAACGTCACGGTGGCCCCCTCGGCCGCCCCGGTCGTGTTGTCGGAGAACACCACGGCCGGAGTGAATGTGAACACGGCGTTCGTCGTCTGGGTCTGCACTGTCTGACGGGTCTTGCGGGCCAGTACAAGGATGTTGTTCGAGCCCGGCCTGCCGTCCAGCAGCGAGATGGCCTGCTTCACGCCGTGGTCGTCGAGAACCAGATCGACGCTCTTCGCCGTCGTCGGCACGGCCACCACGACGTACTGGCCGCCGCTGGCGTCCGGGAGCGGGCGCGCCGTACCGCCGTCGACGGAAACGCCCGACGACGAGCTCAGGTCGCTGGTGGTGCCGATGTCGCCCTTGGCTCCGGCCGTCGTGAACGCGATCAGCTTCTGCCCTGGGGGGGCCGAGCGGGCGGTTTCACCGCTTCCGTAGCGGGTGACCGGACCCAGCTTGGTGAGGGTGATGCCGCCCGATGAGGAGCCCATGACCGAGCTGCTGGGTGCGTCCTGGACCGTCGAGCGCCCGAGGTCCGCGGCCACGAGGGCGTTGGCGTCGGCCGGGGGCGGTTCAGGCACCTTCAAACCGCCGTCGCCGGAGGGCGCGTTCTTACCGTCAGGTCGCTTCAGCTTCACGTCCACGGCAGAGGACGGCTCGGTGCTGCGCGGGCTGCTCGCGGGGGTGAGCGTGACGGTTCCGCCGGATCCGGACTTGGTCAGCGGGAAGATCAGGTATTGCTTCGAGGCGTCGCCGTCGACGAACAGCACCGGCCCGCAGCGCAGGTTCGAATCGACGTCGGACTTCTTGGCGCCGCTGGGCGGGGTGTTGGGCACGGCGTAGTAGCAACGGGTGTCCGCGCCCTTGGCGCCGTGGCGCCGGGTGATGATCGCCTGAAGGTTCGTCTCCGCCTGCTTGAGCACGCCCGAGGCATCCTTGATCTTCGAACCTTGATAGGTGAGCGTCGGAGCGGCGTCGCCACGCAGGAACAGGAAGTAACCCCCCGTCAGCAGGCCGGCGAGCAGGACCACGACGAGTCCGATGATCAGTGGGCGGTTCCCGCGGCTGCGTGCGGCTGGCTGGTACGGCGGCGGGTAGCCGATGCCGGTCTGGGGCTGCTGCCAGGACGGGGTGGGAGCAGACTGCCACGGCTGCTGAGCCGGCCCACCCTGGCCGCCCGGCCCACCCTGGCCGCCCTGGCCGCCCTGCCCACCCCACGGCGCTGCGGACAGCGGCGCCTGTTGGGTCTGGCCGCCACCCCATCCCTGCGGCGTCGGCGTGGCGGCGGTCGGCGTGGACTGGGAGGCCTGGCCGCCCGCGCCACCCCACCCCTGCGACGCCTGCGGTGTGGGAGCGGCTGCGGGGCCGGCGGCCGAGCGGCGGTGCTCGGTCCAGTTCTGGCCGTCGTAGTACCGCTGGTTGCTCGAATCCTCAGGATCGGCGTACCAGCCAGCTGCGAACATTGAGAACTCCTGTTACCGATTGGGTATGCCCTGCGCGATGCATGTTCTCAGTCATGGCCAAACACGTCCAGCTGATCCCCTTACGATCAAGGGATGACCGTGGCTCTGGTGACGTGCGCTGACCTGCCGGACGGCGACCAGGACGGTGCCGCACTGGTCGCGGGGCTCGCCGCGCGCGGCGTATCCGCTCGCTGGCAGGTCTGGGACGACCCGTCGGCCTCCTGGGCGGATGAGCTGGTCGTCGTCCGCTCCACGTGGGACTACACCCACGATCGTGACGCGTTCGTCACCTGGGCTCGCACCGTGCCGCGACTGGTGAACCCCGCTGAGGTGATCGCCTGGAACTCCGACAAGAGCTACCTTCGCGACCTTGCGGACGCGGGCGTGCCCGTCGTCGCGACGGTGTTCCTGGCGCCGGGGGTCAGCGCCCCCTTGCCGGCGACCGGTGAGTTCGTGGTCAAACCGTCCGTCGGGGCCGGGTCGATGGGCGTCGGCAGGTTCGGCAGTGACACGCTGCCAGAGGCACAGGCGCACCTCGCGACCCTGCATGACGCGGGTCGGGCCGTGCTCGTCCAGCCGTACCTGCCCGACGTCGATACCGCCGGCGAGACGGCCCTGGTCTACTTCGAAGGCCGCTTCAGCCACGCGATCGGCAAGGGCGCGATGCTGCCCGCACGGGTGGCCAACCCGCTGGATCGACCGACCGCCGGGGCGCTGTACCTGCTCGAGAACATCGAGGCACGCGAGGCCTCACCAGCGGAACTGGCAGTGGGTGCGCAGGTCATGCAGCTGCTTCGTGACCGCTTCGGAGCGGAGCTCCTGTACGCCCGCGTCGACCTGCTGCCGACGCCTGCCGGGCCGCTCCTGGTCGAGCTCGAACTGACCGAACCGTCGCTGTTCCTCAGTTACGAGCCGGCCGCCGTCGACCGGCTGGCCTCGGCGATCGCGGTTCGGGCATGACCATTCCGATACCCGATCAAGAGCGGCTCCGCGCCTTGCGGCGGATGAAGGGCATCGCGGCCGGCCTGCTCGTCGTCGCCGCAGTGGTGTACCTGCTGTGCCGGACGCTGGCCCACGGGCACGGTGTGTGGGGTTACCTGCAGGCTGCTGCCGAGGCATCGATGGTCGGTGGCCTGGCCGACTGGTTCGCTGTCACGGCGCTGTTCCGCCATCCCCTGGGACTCCCGATTCCGCACACCGCGATCATCCCGCGCAAGAAGGACGAGATCGGGGCGGGGCTGGCCGGCTTCGTCAGCGAGCATTTCCTCACGCCGTCGATCGTCGGCGAGCGGATCGAGGCCGCCCGGGTGCCGCAGCGCCTCGGGGAGTGGCTGGCCGAGCCTGACCACGCGAGGCAGGTGGCCGAGGAGCTCGGCAACGCCGTCGGCGGGATGGCATCGATCCTGCACGATGACGAGTTGCGCAACGCAGTGGCCGCCTTCGCCGACAAGAGGCTGCGGGAGCTGACTGTCTCGCCGCATCTGGCCCGGCTGCTCGACGCGGTCTGCGACTCCGGGCAGCATCAGCTGGCGCTCACCGCGGGCCTGCGCGGCATGATGCGCTTCCTCGACCAGAACCGCGCCGTCTTCCGCAAGCGGTTGTCGGAGGAGTCTCCCGAATGGGTCCCTGACTGGGTCGACGATCGGGTATTTGCCAAGGGGTTCACCGCCCTGCAGTCATTCCTCGCCGACGTCGCCCAGGACGAGTCGCATGAACTGCGAAAGACGTTCGACACCCAGCTGCGGGCCTTCGCCGAGCGGCTGCGCAGTGACCCGGCCCAGGCCGAGCGCATCGAGCACGCCAAGCTCCAACTGCTCGATCGCCCAGACGTCCGTGAATGGCTCACGACGTTGTGGACGAACCTCAAGAAGCTCATCGTCGACGGGGCGGCCGACCCCAACTCGGACCTGCGACGCTCGGTCCAGTCGTTGACGATCCGCGCCGGTGAGGCGCTGCGCGACGACCCAGCTCTGGGCGCCAAGATCGACGACCTGCTGCAGCGCATCAGCGCGCACATCGTCACGCACTACGCCGATGACATCGCGGAGGTCATCTCCGCGACGGTCGAACGTTGGGACGCCGAGGAGACCAGCCGGCGCCTGGAACTGCAGGTCGGGCGCGACCTGCAGTTCATCCGCATCAACGGCACCGTGGTCGGCTCGCTGGCCGGCCTGGTCATCTACACGGTCAGCCAGCTGCTGTAGGGGGCTCGCGAGGCTCGGTAACGTGGCTGGCATGAACGTGAGCCTCCCCGAGGAACTTCTGCTCGTCGCGTACGACGACGTAACCGGGCGAGCGCTGTCAGGCGAGGCTGAGCTCGATTGCGGCCTGGCCGGTGCGGTCCTGGTCGAGCTCGCACTGGCTGGTCGAATCGACGTGGTGAACGGCAAGGTCGCCGTGCTCAGTTCCGCGCCGGGCGGCGAACCGGTGATCGACTCGGTGCTGGCGCGCATCGCCGCCGAGCGCAAGGGACACAAACCGCAGTGGTGGGTCGCCAAGCTGCGCCGGGGCTTGCGCGCCGGGCTGCTCGTCCGGTTGACCGAGCGCGGTGTGCTGCGGATGCACCGGCACAGGGTGTTGGGGATATTCGCGGTGCGCCGCTACCCGGCGCTCGATGGCCGTCTGAAGTCCGATGCCCGAGCGCGCCTAGAACTCGCGGTGGTCCGGGGGGCTCGGCCGGATATCCGGACCGCTGCGCTGGCATCTCTGCTGAACGCGTGCGGCCTGGCACGGCGCACCTTCCCCGAGCTCGGCCGCCGTGAACTCAAGGCACGGATGGAAGGAATCGACGAGGGTCAATGGGCCAGCACCGCGGTACGCAAGGCGATTCAGTCGATCCACTCCGCGGTCGCGGTCGTCGCCGTGGCAGCGAGCACGACCACGGCTACCGCGAGCTCGCCGGCCGGCAACGGGTGATCAACTCGCGGTTGCGGAGCGATCCGGGCCGGATTCGGTCGCCGGACGCGCGACGACCTCAGTACGCGGGCTCGCTGCCTGTGGGAGCGAGCTGGCAGCTTGCGACTGCCCAACGGCCCGTGGCTCGACGAGCAGCAACAGGCGCAGGGCCGCCAACCAGACCAGGCACGCGCCCAGCATGTGCAACGCCACCAGCAGCGCGGGTACGTGCAGGAAGTACTGCGTGTAGCCCAGGGCGCCTTGGGCGAGTTCCACTCCCACCAGCACCCACCCGGCTTGGCGCACCACCGTCGGCAGCCGCAGCGCGTAGGTGAGCGCGAGCAGGCCGATTGTGACGCCGATCAGGACCATGACCGCGTCCGCGTGCAGCTGCGCCAGGCCGGATGTCGAGAGGTGGATGCGGTGCACCTTGCCGTTCTTGAGGTCGCCGGCATGCGGGCCGCTGCCCGCCACGACGGTGCCGATGACGAGCACGGCGCCCGCGACGCAGGCGGTCGAGCGCGCCAGGACGATGCCGGCGCTCGGAATCTGGACGGCGCGATGCTCGCTCACCCGCCACCACAGCAGGAGGGTGACGGCGATGATCGCAGTCGAGAGCAGGAAGTGCGTGGCGACGAGCCATGGGTTGAGGTCGGTGCGCACGACGATGCCCCCCAACAGGGCCTGCGCGGGGATGCTGGCGAGAGCGACCGCGGCCAGCCTGGCCTCCCGGCGCTGCCGCCACGCCGCGATGAAGGTGAGCAGGAGGACGGTCCCGACCACGAAGGTCAACGTCCGGTTGGTGAATTCGATCGCGCCGTTGATTCCCAACTTCCGGGTGGGCACGAGCGAGGATCCGCTGCAGGACGGCCAGGTCGGGCAGCCCAGGCCCGAATTGGTTAGTCGGACGGCACCACCGGTCACGACGATCAAGACGTTGGCCAGCACCGAGGCCAGCGCGAGGCGGCGTAGCGCGAGCGCCGAACTCGTCCATGCCGAGAGCCGGGCGGCGAGGTTCCGGCGCGGGGACGTGACCACGGAGGGCGCACCGGTGTCTACTCCCATCGGAACCACCGTGCGGCGGCCGGCAACGCGACGGCGGCCCAGGCCAGCAAGGTGAGCAACGCCCGGATGGGCACCCCCCGGCCGTCCTGGAGCACCTGGTGCAATCCGTCGGACAGGGCGGCCGACGGCAGGTACTGCAGCACCTCGCGCGCTGAGTCGGGGTAGCGCGTCAGCGGGATTGCGATACCGCCGGCGAAGAGCAGGATCAGCCAGATCAGGTTGGCCGCGGCCAGCGTCACCTCGGCACGCAGCGTGCCGGCGACGAGCAGACCGAGCCCGCCGAACGCGGCGGTGCCGAGCGCGACGAGGACCAGCGCGAGCAGCGGGTCGCCGTGCGGGTGCCAGGCCAGGACGAAGCCCAACGCGCAGACGAACACGATCTGGACGGCCTCGATGAGCAGCACGGCCAGGGTCTTGCCGCCGATCAGGACCGAGCGCGGCAGCGCGGTGGCCCCGAGGCGCTTGAGTACGGAGTACTTGCGCTCGAAGCCGGTGCCGATCGCCAGGCCGGTGAAGGCGGCCGACATCACTGCCAGCGCGACGATGCTGGGCACCACGAAGTCGATGCGGCGCGGGTTGTTGAGCGAGTACAGCAGCGGGAGGTTGAAGAAGAACAACAGCAGCAGCGGGATGACCATGGTGAGACCGACCTGCTCGCCATTGCGCAGCAGCAGCCGAAACTCCATCGAGGTCTGGGCGGCCAGCATCCGCGACCGAGGGGCGGCTCCGGGCGCGGGCGCGAAGGAGGTGATCACGCGCGCAACTCGCGGCCGGTGAGTTCGAGGAACACGTCCTCGAGGCTGCGCCGTTCGACACTGAGGTGGTCGGCGAGCACGCCCTGTCCGGCGCACCACGCGGTCAGGGTGGCAAGCAACTGGGGGCTCACCTCCCCCCTGAGCAGGTAACGGCCAGGCTCGGGCTCGCTGGCCTGGCTGCCCTCGGGCAGGTCAGCTACGAGCGACTCCAGACGCAGCCCGGGTGCCGCCCGGAAGCGGATTTGACCCTCTGCGCCCGAGCGGGTCAGCTCGGCGGGTGTCCCGGCCGCGACCACCCGACCGGCGTCGATGACGACCACGGTGTCGGCGAGCTGCTCGGCCTCGTCGAGGAAGTGGGTGCTCAGGACGACGGTGACGCCGTCGGCCCGCAGCCGCCGGATGAACTCCCAGGTGCGGCGGCGGGCCTGCGGGTCCATGCCCGCGGTCGGCTCGTCGAGGAAGACGAGTTCAGGCCGGCCGACGAGCGCGAGCGCCAGGGAAAGCCGCTGCTGCTGCCCGCCGGACAGCCGCTTGACCGGTGTCCGCGCGACGTCGGCCAGCCCGACACCGTCGAGCAGTTCGACGGGATCGTGCGGCCGGGCAGCGTAGGACGCGAACAGCCGCAGTAGTTCCAGTGCCCTGGCGCCGGTGTACCCGCCGACACTGCCCTGCAGCATCACCCCGACCCGGGGGCGCAGCGTGGCGGCGTCGGCGATCGGGTCGAGGCCGAGCACCCGCACCGTCCCAGCGCCGGGCCGGCGGAAGCCCTCGCAGATCTCGATGGTCGTCGTCTTGCCGGCACCGTTGGGGCCGAGCAGGGCCAGCACCGAACCGGGCGGGACGCGCAGCGACAAGCCGTCGACGGCCCGCCTGGTCCCGTAGGTCTTGACGAGGTCGCAGACCTCGACGGCAGCGGTACTGACGGGGGCCACCCCGTCAGTCTAGGAAGGCCCGGCCCGCGACGATCCGGCGCGCCGCACCTGTGTGGTTATGGCTACCGGGGGTGGGCACCGCAGTGCCCACCCCGACGGCTGCCGCGCCGCGCTACGCAGGCTGACGAGCCCGGTCAGGCACGGGTACCCGCCGCCGCGAAAGCGTCGACGTAGCTCTGTCCGGACAGCCCCTGGACGGCGTGCCGAACCGTCTCGGTGACCTCCCTCAGCACGCGGGAACTGCGTTCTTCAGCAGCGCGGTCACCGAAGTAGAGTGGCGGGCCGAAGTGCACGCCAACCGGCCGGCGGTGCCACCGGTGCGTCCCGGGCGGCTGCACCTCCCGGGTCCCGATCAGGCCGACCGGCACGACCGGTGCTCCCGAGCGCAGGGCCAGCCGCGCGACGCCGGTGCGGAATTTGTACAGCCGGCCGTCAGGGGAACGGGTGCCCTCCGGATAGATGCCCAGCGCGCCGCCGCCGCTGAGCAGCTCGACTCCGATGTCGATGACGCCGGCGGCCGAGCGGGTGTCGGCGCGCTCCACCGGGACGTGTCCGCAGCCGCGGAAGAACGCGGCCATGGCCCGACCGCGGATCCCGGGGGTGTTGAAGTACTCGGCCTTGGCGAAGTACAGCACCTGGCGGCGGGCGGCCAGCGGCGTGAATATCTCGTCGGCGAAGGAAATGTGGTTGGCGGCGATGATGACCGGCCCGGAACGCGGGACGTGCGCCAGCCCGGTGATCTCTGGCCGATAGACCAGGCGCAGCACAGGAGCGAGCGTCAGTTCCAGGGTCCGGTAGAGCACACGGGTGAAGCTACCGTTACCGATCAGCGCGGTTGTCTGTGCGGGCAGCAGGAAATACGTCATACTGGTGTAGTGAAAATCAAGCACGAGCCCGAGGGCGGCCCAGTGGGCGGCGGTTCCGACCGCACCCGCGACGCCGTGGCCCGGATCGTGCTCGAGCGCGGCCCGCAGAGCGCCGCCGCCCTGGCCGAGCAACTAGGCCTGTCGCCGGCTGCGATCCGCCGCCACCTCGATGCTCTCGTCGACGACGGACTGCTCGTCGAGTGCGAGCCACGGCGTGTCGTGCGGCGCGGCCGGGGCCGACCGGCCCGCACCTACGCGATCACTGACGCGGGCCGGGCGGTGTTCCCGCACGGTTACGACGACTTGGCCACCACCGCGCTGCGCTATCTGCGCACGCACGGCGGCGAGGACGCCGTAGTGGCCTTCGCCGAGCACCGAGCCGAGTCTTTGGCTCAGTCGCTTTCTGTCGACGTCGACCCGGAGGCGCCCGACGCCGAGCGCGCCGAGTCCCTGGCCGAGTCGCTCACGTCACACGGATACGCTGCTACTACCGAGAGCGCGGCGGCGGGCGTGCAGCTGTGCCAGCACCACTGCCCGGTGGCGCATGTCGCGGCCGAGTTCCCCGAGCTTTGTGAGGCCGAGACGCGGGCGTTCGAGCGCGTGCTCGGCACCTACGTCCAACGACTGGCCACGATCGCCCACGGGGACGGTGTCTGCACCACACACATCCCTGTCCCACCACCACGTCAGACCGTGAAAATGACCGCTCGATCCGGGAGGACCTGACCCCTATGACCACCGCACCCGAGCGCAGCCTTACCCAGGACGAACAGATCGACCAGTTGTCGCGCTACAACTTCGGCTGGGCTGACACCGACACGGCCGGCGCCGGCGCCAAGCGTGGCCTGTCCGAAGCGGTCGTGCGCGACATCTCCGACAAGAAGAGCGAGCCCGAGTGGATGCTCGCGTCGCGGCTCAAGGCCCTGTCGATCTTCGGCAAGAAGCCCATGCCCAACTGGGGTTCGGACCTGTCCGGCATCGACTTCGACAACATCAAATACTTTGTGCGCTCGACCGAGAAGCAGGCGACCACCTGGGACGACCTGCCCGCCGACATCAAGAACACCTACGACAAGCTCGGCATCCCCGAGGCCGAGAAGCAGCGCCT
>QHCC01000008.1:0-45689 GCA_003243915.1 Pseudonocardiales bacterium
CCGACCATCCACGCGACCAGGCAGACACCGGCCATCCCGACCACGGCCAGCGCGCCGAGCTCCCGCTCGAGGATCGGGATGATGATCAGAAACCCCGACCCGAAGATCGAAGCCAGCGGCGTGACCGTCGCCAGCCGCACGGCGCGTGCACCATACCTCGCGATTCCACCGCCCACCGCGACATCATGGCCCCCGGTCCTCATCGCAACGAGCCGGAACCGGCAGCCAGAACCGGCCAGCCACGTAGCACAGGTCTCAGCATCGCCCGCGAGTGAAGCCGCGGCACCTACCCGCGCCCGTCACGCTCGCGCCGAACGCGCCCTGCGATCGCGCACCAAGCTGCATTTGAGAACCCGGATCCTCTGAGTGTCGCAGGCGGGAATGGCCGCGGCGACCAGGCGGCACGGCGCGACACGAGGAGCGCCGACCATCACCCTCGTCTGGTCCGGAACACCCACTCGTGCCCCGGGACAAGCTGGTTCGCTGGAGGCAAGCTCGTGGCCGTTGTCGGATGGAGTCCTGCTCCAGACGGACCAAAAGACACGGCGGGCCGTAGCCCGCCGAGGGTGTGGACGAGCGTCAGTCGCTATGAGCCGGAACGTAGTCGGCGGTCGCCGAAATCACCGGCGCTGGCCGCGGTGCCACCGTGTCGAGAGCTCCGAGCTGTCGATGTCTTGCAGGTAGATCGAGGTCATCCCAAAGTTGGCGTGATCACCGTGACGGCGTTGACGTTTTCGCTGACGGTGGTGACGTTGCAGTTGGCCAGCAGCCAGTTCTCCCCGCGGCTGTTGCGAACGTTCACCCGCGACCGGTTCTGCACGTGACGCTAGCGCTGTTCTTGGGGACCTTTACCTACGCTCTGGCGGTGCTGCGCACCGTGCGCGACGCGCGCGGCGGCCAGCCGGTGTTCGTTCCCCAACTGTCGGTGACGGTCGCGTTCGTGCTGTGCGTGCTGAGCGTTTTGGGCCTGGTGTTGTTTCTCGCGCATCTGGCGCAGCAGATCCGGGTCGAGACGATGCTGCGCAATGTCCACGCCGAGGCCACCGACACCGCCGACCGGATGCTGAAGCGGCACGACCCCGAGCAACCGAGACTCGAGGCACCGACGGTCCCCGAGTCAGCGGCGGCAGTCGCGGCGACCCGCTCCGGGTTTCTGACCGGAGTCAACGCCGAGGCGCTCTGCGCGGCCGCGGTCACCGCCGATGCCATGATCGTCATCGACCCCCACCCCGGCGACGCGATCGTCGCCGGGACGCCCATCGGGTGGATCTGGTCCCGCACACACGAGGACCTAAGCGCCGACGTGCTCGAGAGGTTGACTGGAGCTGTCGAGAGTGGCGTGTCGGTGGGGTTCGAGCGGACCTCCACCCAGGACGTCGGGTTCGGGCTTCGGCAGCTGACCGACGTCGCGAACAAGGCGCTGTCCCCGGGTATCAACGACCCGACGACCGCGGTCCACGCGCTCGGACATTCCGCGGCGCTGCTGTGCGAGATCGTCGAGCGCGATCTTGGGTCTCGCGTGATCGCCGATCAGGATGGTGTCGCGCGGGTCGTGCTTCATCGGCCGGGCCTGGCTGACCTGCTGGAGCTTGCGATCAGTCAGCCCCGCCGCTACGGCGCCAGCGACCCGGCTGTCCTGGCGCAGATCTACACCTTGCTCAGACAGGTCGGCTGGCGCGGTCCGCCGAGCTCCCGAGATGTCGTCGCCGCGCAACGTGACCGTCTGGACGCGACAGTCGCCGCTCGGGACTTCGATCCCGTCGAGCGAGCCAACCTCGCCGAGCTGAGCGAACAGGTCGCGGCGTCCATACGTGGGCGCTGGCTCCCGCGCACGAAATGACTGCCGACCAGCCAGGCGTCCCCGGCGCCTGGGTGATGACGGTCACTGCGGGGGCCGGGCGGGCTGCGATGGCGATCATCGACATCACAACGGCAGCGCTGTAGGTCAGCGAGCCCGAAGCTGGATGCGGATTCGCTGGCCATCGATGCGTTTCCGCATCTCGCTGAGGATGGGTCATCGCGGTCGCGGTACGGGGATCGCTTCCGCGACCCGGCGCGGCCTGATCACGGGCGGTGGTGGCGATCCGGTATGGCCAGCGTAGGTGGCGGCCTGGTCGTAGATCGGGGTGTCGATCGCCCCGGGAGACGCGAGCACACGTGGATGCGTTTTGGCGTCTCGGACATCGAGTTGTAGGACGCGGGCCAAACCGAGTTGTCGCCGTGGCGCCGTCCCAGGCGCCAACTTTTTGGGATGGCGAATTCGCCGAGCAGCGAGTTGACGATGATCAAAGTGTCGCGGCCTTGCGGCGCAATAGCGGCAGGGCGGTGCGGGCGAGGTTCGCGGTCCCGTGCACAGGGACATCGACGACGCGGTTGTAGGTCGCGGCCGGCATGTCTTCGCTGCGGCCGTAGGCCATTACCTGCGCGGCGTGCACGATGGCGTCGAGTCGATCGAAGGACTCGATGGGCGTGGCGATGGCATCAGTGGCCGCGTCGGCGTCGGTCACGTCGCAGGCGAACGTGAGCGCGCCGGGCATGTCGGTGGCCGCCGAGTCCAGCGCGGCGCGGTCGCGGGCGAGCAGCGCGAGTTGGTCGCCTCGATCGTGCAGTGCGTGGGCGGTGGCCAGGCCGATGCCTGAGGATCCTCCGGTCACGAGAATGACGCGGGCGCCGGGCGGCGTGCTCCTCATCGGCTCCTTCGGCTGAGGCGGGTGAGGGTGTCGGCGGCGCGGGCGGCGAGCGCCATGATGGTCAAGCCGGGGTTGGCGGCGCCTTGGGTAGGCAGGGTGGAGCCGTCGGTGATGAACAGGTTGTCCATCCCGAATACTTTGTGATCGGAGTCCACGACCCCGTCTTCGGGTTGGGCGGCCATGCGGGCGCCGCCGACGAGGTGGGCGAAGCGTTGGATGGTCATGGTCTCCTGCGCGCCGGCTGCCTGAAGGACGGTCTCCATGCTGGCCGTCGCGGCGGCGATGAGGGCTGCGTCGTTCTCACCGAGCGAATAGTCGAACCGGGCGACGGGCAGTCCGTGGCGGTCGACGTCGTCGGTGGCGAGGGTGATCCGGTTGTCGGCGCGTGGCAGTAGCTCGGCGAGCGCGCCGACGGAGGCCCAGTGCACATAGTCGCGCATGTATTCGCGTAGCGGCGCGCCCCAGTGCCCTTGGGCGGCGACGTGTTCGGACCAGGTGATCGGCAGCGGACCGACGGTTTGCAACGACCAGCCGCGCTTATAGCTATTGGTGGGGTCGGTTTCGTAGAAGTGTTCGCTGCTGGCTTCGGGGACTTGTGCTTTGTGCATGCGGATTTCGTCGGCGAAGCGCCCGGCGGTCTGCGGTGCGCCTTGGACCATGAGGTAGCGCCCGACCTGGTCGTGGTCGTTGCCCAACCCGCCTGGGTGGGCCTGGGTCGCGGACAGCAGGAGCAGGCGGGGGGTTTCGACGCTGTAGCCGGCGACGGCGACCGCTTTGGCGCGTTGCCGGTGCTCGACCCCGTCCTTGAGGTAGGTGACGCCGGTCGCTTGGCCGGTCCGCTCGTCGGTGAGGATTCGGCTGACATGGGCGTGCGGACGGATCTCGGCGCCGTGGGTCAGGGCGTCGGGGATGTGGGTGATCAGCGGGCTTGCTTTGGCGTTGACTTTGCAGCCCTGCTGGCAGAAGCCGCGGTAGATGCAGNNTGCAGTGCGGGCGGTTGCCGAAGCGGCCGTTGGTGATCGCGACCGGCCCGACGCGGGCTGGGATGCCGGCGGCGTGGCAGCCCCGCAGGAAGATCGAGCCGTTGCCGCCGACTTGGTGGGCGTGGTGGGCGTAGCGGTGCGGGTCGCCCCAGGGCCAGTCCTGCCCAGCGACGGGCAGCTCGGCCTCGACCTGCTCGTAGTAGGGCTTGAGATCGGCGTAGCTGATGGGCCAATCAACACCGACCCCGTCCAAGGTGTGGGTGCGAAAGTCGGAGGGGTGCAGGCGGGGCACGAAGCCGGAGTAGTGGATCAGTGAGCCGCCGACTCCGCGGCCGGAGTTGTTCGATCCCAACGGGACCGGATCGGCGCCGCCGATGACCCGTGGTTCCGTCCAGTACAGGTTGTGGGCGCCGCGTTCGTCGCTGACCCAGTCGGCGTCGGGGTCCCAGAACGGACCCGCGTCCGGAGTCACGATCGACCACCCGCGCCGAGCCAGGCGCTGGGTCAGGACACTGCCGCCGGCCCCAGCGCCGATGACCACGAGATCGACCTCGTCGTCATCGGCGAAGCGGTGCATGTCCGCGCGGAGTTGGTGGTTGGTGCGACTGCCGTCGTTGGGGATCAGCCACGCCGACTCATTCGTCTGGCGCAGGGCTCGGTCAGAGAAGCGAGACCCCGTCATGCCTGTTCGCTGCCGTGATTCTCGTTCGGGTTTGCCTGGGTGGACAGAACATCAGTGAGCTGCCTGTGCTCAGTCTGGGCGCGCTCGACCCGGTCGGCGAACGGGA
The DNA here is from genome assembly GCA_003243915.1 of Pseudonocardiales bacterium. Taxonomy (GTDB): domain Bacteria; phylum Actinomycetota; class Actinomycetes; order Mycobacteriales; family Jatrophihabitantaceae; genus QHCC01. Next base: position 4,462 of record QHCC01000008.1, read on the forward strand.
CCGGATCCGCGCCGTTCGTGTCGGTGTCGCCGGTGACTTCCCAGCGTTCCCGGGCGTCGATGCCGACGTTCTTGTACCCGCGGGTGTAAGCCGGTCCGCCGAATCCGATCTCGTTCCAGGCCCAGGGGTGGGAGTAGAAGGCCGCGCAGGCGTAACGGGTCCACAGACTCCACACGTGCGCACCGGACCACCCGTGCCAGGTGCGTTTGGCTTGGCCAGCCTGGAAGACGGCGCCGATCATCGCGGCCTGCTGGGCCGACGCCAGCCCAGCGAACCCAGCGCCGTAGGTCTTGTCGGCGTCAGCGTCCAACGCGGCCAGCGTCTGGCGCCACGCCTCCGGATCGGCGGAGTCCTGGGCGAGCAACAGGTCACACAGCGCTCGCGCGACGGCGTCTTCGGCGTCGGTGAAGAAAGACAGGTCCGAAACCGGCGCCAGGCGGGCCAGCACCACTGCGGTGGTGACGTCGTCCCACGTGTGTACTTGATCCAGGACGTCGAAGCCGGGGAACGGCCCCGGTTCTGCGGGGTCACTGCTCGCTGGTGGGGCGGCCGGTAGGGCATCAGCGGCGGCCTTCGCGGCGCAGCACCGACGCCAGCAGGCCCATCCCGCCGACGAGGCTGGCTAGCAACGGCGCGAACACCGGAGGGCCCATCTCCAGGTTGTAGGCGGCCATCTGCCACCCTCCCGGTTTCTGCGCGACGCCGCGGACATGGAACCAGGTGCCCTGCATGCCGTTGGCCACGATCAGGGCGCTCGTGATCGGTAGGACAGTGCGCGCCGCGCGGTCGCTGAAGATCGCGGCGATGCCGGCCGGGATAACGGTCGGCACGATGGCGATCGGTAGCCACATCATCTTGTTGCCGAAGCTGGCCGAGTCGTGCTCGGTGTAGATCTCCAACGTGGTGATGACCGCGCCGGCTGCGGTCAGCCCGGCGAGGGTCCGCTCGAAGCGCCCGGAGCGGACGTCCTCGTACCCGGTCTCGACCAGGGCCTCGACCCGGTCGAGCGTGGAGGTGCCGTGTCGACGCGACGTCATGGTGTCTCTTCTCGGGTAGCGGCGATGTGCAGGAGTTGACCGCCTCCGGGCAGGTGGCGCAGTGTCCATCTGGCCAGCGCGTCTCGGCGCCGGTCGTGCCCGGTCGGCCCGGCGTAGGACATGGACAGATCGCGGTAGCCCAGGCTGGCGAACGTGCCGGCGATCGCGGTGTCCGTGAGTCCGGCGCGGGCCCGGGAGCGGTCCGCGGCGGCGAGACCCAGGGCGGTGCTGGCGTGCGCGACGTCCACCCATACGCCTATCGCCAGCACTTCGGGGCTCGGTGAGACCCCGGACAGGACGGCCTGGATCAGGTGGCGCGCGCCGAGTATCCGGGCGATCACCACACTCTTGGCGTCGACTCTCACGCGGTGTACGTCACGCAGCACCAGTCCAGGCGCGAACAGAAGTGCCGCCCCCCACGCGGCGCGCAGGACCTCTATTTTGCGAACGCCCATGGTCAGCGCCGCCGCAGGTAGCTCGTGACCCCGAACGCAGCCGCGGCCAGCGTTGCTCCCGCTCCGGTGAGGGATGCGACGCGGTTGCGGGCCACGAACGACACCGGGTCATGTTCGGCCGCGGCGGAGTCGAAGGAGCCGCGCGCTCCCCGGTCGGCGTCGGCATCTTGGGGCTCGAACACATTCGACCCCCACCGCGGCAAGTCGTCGTGGGTTTGTTGGGATTTCACTCCTGTTTTCGCGAGGTACCAGTCCACGACCGAGGGGGCGACCCGATTGCCGAGCACGGTATAGGCGGTGGACAGGCCGACCCACATGTTGCGTCGCGGATGTCGTGCGGAGAACAGGATGGACCGGGCGCATACCTCGGGTTGGACGATCGGTGGGACTGGTCTCGGGTGGCCGGGCATCTTGTTCAGGTTCCACGAGAATTGGGTGGTGTTCACCCCGGGAAGGGTGACCAACCCGATCGTCACTTTGCTCTTGGTGGCGATCAGCTCGGTGAGCACGGACTCGGTGAAGCCCTTGATGGCGTGTTTCGCGCCGCAGTAGGCCGATTGCAGCGGGATCGCCCGGTATGCCATTGCTGAGGAGACGTTCACGATCGCGCCGCGGTCGCGAGCACGCATCACCCGCAGGGCGGCGCGGGTGCCGTTGACCTGCCCGAAGTAGGTGACGGCGGTCATCCGTTCATACTCGGCCGGAGAGGTGTCCCAGAAGAACGCCAATGACCCGGCGAACGCGCAGTTCACCCAGACCCGGATCGGGCCGAGTTCGGCCTCGACACGGTCTGTGGCCGACTCGACCTGGTCCAGCGCCGCGACGTCGGTCGCTATGCCCAACCCCCGACGGCCGGCCTGCTCGATGTCGGCGACTGCGGCGTCCAGGCCTGCCTGTCCCCGGGCCAGCACCGCCACGTCGTAGCCTGCCTGGGCGAACGCGCGGACAGTGGCCCGCCCGATACCGGCGGTGCCGCCGGTGATCACGGCGACCGGCTTTTTCTCAGTCACAGGGCTTCGCTTCCGTCCTCGGTGTTCGTGTCGGAGGAGCGGGCCGCTCGCAGGGCGGCGGCCGCGTTGATCAGCGCCAAGTGGCTGAGGGCCTGGGGGAAGTTCCCGACCAGTTCGCCGGTGTCAGGGGTGCGCATCTCGGCCAGCAGCCCGAGCGGGCTGGCAACGTCGTCGAGCTCGGACATACGTTTCTCGGCCTCCTCGAGCCGCCGGACCTGCACCAGGGCTTGGACGCGCCAGAAGGCGCAGGCGATGAAGGTTTGTTCCTCGGTGTCGACTCCGGTGTAGCGGTACAGCAGCGGGCCGGCAGCGAGCTCGGTGGTGATGGCGTCGATCGTGGATGACATTCGGGGACCGGTGTCGAAGCCGAACGTCGCCGCGAGCAGCACTGAGGCGTCCAGGTCGTCGCTGCCGGCGTAGAACACGTAGGCCTGCTTGGTCTCTGACCAGCCGTGCTCCTCGATCCACTCCTTGATCAGCTCGGCTTCGTGGCGCCACCGGTTGGCGGAACCGGCGATGTGTCCGGCGTCGGCCAGTCGGGCAGCGGCGTCCAACGCGCGCCAGCAGTTCATCTTCGACGAGACGTAGGGCCGATCGGTTCGCAGCTCCCAGATGCCGGCGTCGTCGTGGCGCCAGGTGTCGGCGCACTGATCGGCCAGATCAGCCAACTCCCGAGCGGTGGCGATGTCCAACACGTGGCCGCCGAAGACCCAGTTCGCGACCGTGCCGAACAGGTCGCCGTAGACGCCGAGCTGCACCTGGCTGGCGGCGTCGTTGCCGATCATCACCGGCTGGCTGTTCTTGTAGCCGGGGGCGTGTGCGTGGCGGCTCTGGGTGGGGACGTTCCCGTCAAGTGAGTACATGACGTGGACGTCCGGGCCGCTCTCGCGGATCGTGCGCAGCAGCCAGGCGAGGGCGGCGTGCACTTCTTCCTGCAGTCCGCACGCAGAGAGGGCGTCAATGGTCAGTGCGGCGTCTCTGATCCAGGAGAAGCGGTAGTCCCAGTTCTTTGATCCGCCCACGCGCTCGGGCAGCGACGTCGTCGCCGCGGCGGCGATAGCCCCGGTCCGGGCCATCATCAGCGTCTTCAACGCCAAGGCGCCGCGCACGATCTGCTCCCGGCCGTGACCATCCCAGCGGACCTGAGTGGCCCAATGCCGCCAGTTCGCGGCGGTCAGATCGAGGCGGGCGTCGATCGCGTCCACGTCAGCCAGATACAGCGGTTCGGCGTCGGACGCCACGATCGCCAGAACCACTCGCTCACCGACGCTGACGGTGAAGCGTGCCCGCACTTGGGCGTGCCCGACCATGAGGTCAACGCGGTCGGTCGCGCGCACTCCCAAGGTCAGATCACCGGCATGCAGCACAGCGCCTCGGTCGTCGTGCTCACACCACGGCTCCCACGAACCGAGCCCGTTGCCGGGAGTGACGACGAACTCGAGCTCGACCTCGCCCTCGATGCCGTCGACTCGGCGAGCCAGCTCCGTCCACGGCAACGCGCCGGCATTGCCGGAGTTCAGGCAATCGGTCACCCTCACCTGACCATCGCTCGTGGCGAACGTGGTTTCGAGGAGATTGGTGTGGGGCAAGTAGCGGCGGATGACGGTCGCGCCCGTGTCTGTGGGCCGCAGCTCGACCCGACCGCCGCAGCTGGGGTCCAGCAACGCGGCGAACGCCGGCCGGGAGTCCAAACGGGGCACCGCCCACCAGTCCACCGAACCGTCCAACGCGACCAACGCCACCGAGCGGCCATCCCCGAGCACCCCGAAGTTACCGACCGCGGCGAATCCGTTGGCGTCGCGGCACGACGTCAGTAGCCTGGCCGTGCCGTTCTGCGCCACCAATGTCCTCCTTGAGCTACGCACGTATTCACAGCGTAACCGCAATGATTGCGTTAGTGCAACCAATTGCGTTATGGTGCCAGCATGGCGGCGCGTGCATCACTGACCCCTGAGCAGGAGATGGCTGAGCAGGTCGAGGTGGTGCTCGACGCCTCACGGGTGCTTGTCGCGGTGAGCAGCCAGTCGTTGGCCGCCTTGGACGAGGTCATCAGCCTGACCCAGTTCCGGGTGCTGGTGATCCTCGCCAGCCGCGGACCGATGGACCTCAACGCACTGGCCCAGCAGATGGGGGTGCATCCCTCGAACGCGACTCGGGCGTGCGACAAACTAGTGGCCCTCGACCTTCTGCATCGCAGCGAAGACCCCGCAGACAGACGTCGGCTGCTGCTCACACCGAGCGTCTCCGGCCAGCGAATGCTGCACTCGGTGAGCGAGCACCGCCGCGCGGCGATTCACGAGGTGTTGACGCGGATGCCAGTGCGGCAGCGCCACCACCTGCGCCAGGTCATGCGCGACTTCGCCGCCGCCGGCGGCGAGACGCCGAGCAGAGAATGGGCCGGGCTCTTGTCGAGATCAACGGAACTGACCTGAAGAGACAAGCCCACCGCTTCACCGCGCGCAGTTCGCGGTCTTGCTCGTGTCGACCGACACGCGCCGAAAATGGCACCTACCGACTCACGGCGAAAGGATAGCCATGGATGAGATCCCCGTTCCGCACATGCTCGACCCCGATCGCTTGGTCGTGAACAGCCGAGGTGATTTCGCTGACCACGACCAGGCCGAGTTCGTACCCCATCTGGAGAACGCGCTGCGAGAATCGTGCGAGTACGGCCAGCGCCTGTGGCATGAGCTTGACGCGGTCCGCGCCTACCTGCTCGATAGCCTGCCGCCTGCCGGTCCCTCCACTCCGGATTCCCCGGTCGTTCTCCGCGACGAGGAAAGCTGGAGCCGCTGGATGACCGCCTACGCCAGCCTCACCTCCCTGCTCGCCGGACCCGAAGGCGATTCCGGTTACGGCGAACAGGAAGCCCGCCACGAGATGCAGATGCGTCACTGACTCGACCCGGTCCACAACGCTCAACGATCGCACCCACATCACGCGCCGAGCGCGCGACTAGGCCTCGCCCACGGCGCGGGTGAACACCGCTTCGAGGTCCTCATCGAGGTCCGGCGCGGCGGTGATGAGCAACTGGTCTCCTGCCTGCAGGGCGCTGCCGCCTCGGACCGGGAGAGGTTGGCTGTCTCGCACGATCAGGCTGATCCAGGCGCCTTCGGGGAAGTCAGGTAGGTCCTCGATTCGGCAACCGTCAGCTGTCGATCCTGGGCCGACCGTGACCCGATGGACGCCTTCGGGTTGTTCGGCCAGCCGCACGCCCAGCGCCCACGGTTCGGGCGCGCTGGTGCGCATCGGCAGGCGCATCCAGCCGGCGACGGCGGGGACGAGGCTGCCCTGAACCAGGACGGACAAGGCGACGACGATGACGACGATTCCGTACAACCGCGAAGCCTGGGCGACGTGGGCGGCGAGGATGAACCCGCCGAGCAGGATCGGCACCGCGCCCTTCAGCCCGGCGAACAAGACAAAGTTGCGCTCGTTCGGCCTGAGCCGCGCCGGAATCAGACACAAGCCCACGAAGGCAGGCCGGATCACCACGGCGAGGACCGCGCCGATCACCAGCCCCGGCACCCACACGTCGGTCTTGCCGAGTTCGTGCAGATCGACGGTGAGTCCGAGGACGGTGAAGGCGACGATCTCGCCGAGGCTGGCCAGCGCGGTGTGGAATCGCTCGACCTCATGCTTGTAGGGCGCGCGCTCGTCACCGAGCACGATCCCGGCGACGAAGACGGCGAGGAACCCTGACCCGTGAGCCACGGTCGTAGCTCCGAAGAGGATGAACGCGCAGGCCAGCGTCCGCAGCGGGTACAGGCCCTCGCTCGGCAGCGGCACGTTGCGGGTGAACCACAACACCAGCCGGCCGCCGACGACACCCATCGCGGCGCCTACGCCCATCTGCAACAGGAACTGTCCGGCGATGTGCCCGAACGCGCCGGCACTCAGGCTGCCGGCGCTGACGAGGCTGGCCATCAGCGCGATCCCGACCGGGTCGTTCGCGCCGGACTCGCCTTCCAGGATCGTGCCGCTGCGCCCTTCCACCTCACGGTGACCGAGTACAGAGAACACCACGGCGGGATCGGTCGGGGAGATGGCAGTGGCGACCAGTAGCGCCAGATACCAGCTCAGCCCGAACGCGTAGTGGGCGAACGTCGCGGCGGCAGCGGCGGTGAGGAACGTGCCCAGCACGCCGCTGATCGCGATCGGCGCCGCGGCGGAGCGGAATCTGGACCAGCCCATGTTCAGGCCGCCGTCGAACAGGATGCAGATCAACGCGACCGTCACCAGCCGCTCCACCAGTCGTTCGGGGGGAGCGTGCAGGTCGGGGATGGCGTTGACCGCGATCGCGGCCGCCACCAGCACCAGCAGCGGCGCGGGGATCTTGATGCGCTCGGTGAGGCGGTTGGACAGCAAAGCCACCAGCCCGACGCCGGCCACAAGCAGGACCAGCCAGGCGAAGGTGTAGGTGTCGGACATCGCGCTCCGGGGGTTCGGGCTGGCAGCCGCCGGGTCAGCGGCTACCGGGGCATGGCAAGCACGTTGCCGACCAGACTTCCCGGCGCACCGACGGCCAGCCTAGTCCAGGCGAGCCGCCGGGATGGTTCAGCTGATGGTGTCGGCCTCGTGCGGCCAGAGGGTGTCGGCGGCGCGGGCGAACGCGGTCATCGCGGCCGCGCGCCAGGCCCACGACTCACGCGCATTGAGTCCGGTCAGCCAGGCCGCAATGGCGTGCAAGCAGACCAACACTTGCGTTCGGTCAGTATTTCCAAGAGTCCAGCACGCTGGAAAGGCGTGTCCTGTGATGGTCCGCAGACGATCGTCAGATCGTGGTCTCGTGGTCTGAGCCGGATTCGACTGCGGATGCGCGGTCGGACATGAGCAGCGTCGCAAGAGACCATCCGCAGGTCGACCAGCACTCGGCGTCGGCGTCCGCGTGGGCGACCGGGGGCGTAACAGTTCGGTAAGCGGCGTGCGTCGACTGCGCAGTATTCTCAGATGACGCGCCGGCTCGTGGTCCTGATCATCGGATTGGCTCTGCTGGTCGGATGCAGCAGCCACGGCAAGCCCAGTCCTGCGGGACACTTCAGGCCGATCCGACGACGAAGGCTCTTCAGGTCGCCGGCTGGACCGTGACCGCGTCCAAGGGCGGCACGGTGAGCCACGTCGTGCAGACAGGCTTCCTCATGTTGCAGGCACCGGACGGAACCGCGATTGACTTGCAACTCATCGACAGCGACACGGCGGCCACATCCGAGTACGACACGGCGGTAAAGTCACTGGATCACTTCGAGGGCGTCGTCGACCGCAACGCGATTATCTTCCTCGCACCGCTCGGCAAGGGAACTGTGCCCGCTGCCGACGTAGCGGCACTGCGTGGCCTGCTTCGCTGATGCGCAGCGCGAGCGTCCGAGCGCAGATGCCGCCCACCACGCTGCGGATCCCCGGTCGTCAGCGGGATCCACGAGTCAGCATGCGGCCGGGTGGTCGAAACTTGGCTTGGCCTTAAGACGCGGCGATGTCGTTCGCCGCCGAAGTCGATCACGAGCCACCGTGTCTATGCTGGCTAACGTGATCTTCACCCTTCGGATCCTGCTCAGGTGACCGTTGCAGCCACCGCCCTGCTGATGGCCGGATGCACTTCATCGGGTCACTCCGGCGGGCAACCCCGCAGGACGTCCCCGAGCAGCACGCCAAACGGCTCGGCAGGCCCCACCACACCAGGAACGAGCGCAGCCCAGCACTAACGTCTCGATCGGCGACTCCTATGCGGGCGGCTAATCAGCCCACCAGCCACCGCGCAGGGGCCACCACCCGCAATGGCTTCGCCTACTGCCACAGCGTCGGGCCTAGATCAACCGGCCCCGCGCAGCCTCAACGTCGATCACGCTAGGGCTACCCGGCGGGTCCGGGCCACGGCGTGGCGCCGCGAGCCGAGTGGATGGCCCTGGACACTGAGCCGGTGGGCTACCGCGTCGATCCGGCCGGGTAACAGGCGCGGCTGCGAAAGCGAAGACGCACATGGTCGACATGTCTCGTGCGCAGGAACGCAATCGGACCGCCGGACCGGGAGCACCCGGCGTGGAGGAGGCGGGATGACACCACTACGTCGTGACGACCTGGTGTTGTGGCTGCGTTCGTTTCGATCGACGTCCCAGCGCTACCGCAGCGCCGACTACGCCCGCGGTGCGCTGGGAGCATTCGTCGGGATCCTGGTGGCGAGCTACGCCGGTAAGGCGTTCGACATCGGACCCGCTGCGCTTCCGTTCATCGTCGCCCCAATGGGCGCCTCGGCCGTGTTGCTGTTCGCCGCCCCCGCCAGCCCGCTCACGCAGCCGTGGCCGGTCGTCGGCGGCAACCTGGCATCGACACTCGTGGGAGTTGCTGCAGGACGCGTCGTCGACGACACCGCGTTGGCGGCCTCAGCCGCCGTAACTGTCGCGATCATGACGATGATGTTGCTGCGCTGCGTCCACCCCCCCCGGAGGAGCGTGTGCGCTGTTCGCCGCTGTCGGAGCGCCCGCGGTGCACCATCAGGGTTTCGCGTTCGCGCTGTTCCCGGTCGCGGTGAACACGGTCCTCCTGCTGGTGATCGCCACGGCGGTGAACAATCTGACGGGTCGGCGCTACCCACACGTGCCACGGTCCGCCCCGCAGGTGGCGGGCACCGAGCGACCGGCGAGCGAACGGCTCGGCATGCAGACAGACGACATCCAAGCTGCCATGGCACGGCTCGACCAAGGCCTGGACATCCTGCCGGACGACGTCGTGGCACTGATGCGCAACGCCGAGGCGCACGCGCTGGATCGCCAACTCGGCCAGCTGCGGGTCGACGCGGTGATGGCACGCGACGTCATGGTCGTGCTGGAGTTCGAGACCGTCTACCGGGTTCGGCTGATCATGAATCAGCACCACGTCAAGGCAGTGCCCGTCGTCGACTCCGACCGCAAGGTCGTCGGGATCATCACGATCTACGACCTGTTCAGGCTCGGTCTGGCGAATCTCGATCCGGCTAGCAAGGTGATGTCGCATCCGGCCGCGACGATCAACGCAGCTGCGCCGGTCGCTAGTCTCGTCGCGCTGATGACCGCTCAGGGCTTGCGTCACATCCCGGTCGTCGACGACACCGATCGCCTGGTCGGCATCGTGACTCGGACCGAGCTGATCGCGGTGTTGAATCAGGCGCTCGTCAGTTCACGGGGTATGCAGAGTGACGTTTGACCTGCGCCTGGGACGACGTGTCCGGACCCACTCGCAGGGTCGTGGCCATCGTCGCCCCATGTTCGAGGTTCGACAGTGGCGGGTAACTGGGCCAGGTGGACTGCGGTGGTCGTCGTCGTTCTGAGCTTCGCCTTCGGGTGCGCGAGTGACCTGGTGGTGACCCAATGCCGCCGCATGGTCAACAGCCCTCGCCCTGCGACGCGGCCGCGTGGCAGGGCGATCGTGCGGCCAGTCGCCCAGCCGCGCAGGGGCCTGCCGCGTGACGTCACACCACCCGTCGCCGCGTAGACCTGCGAGGGACCGAGCAGCTGGGCCGCCGGCAGGCACCGGGGGCGGATCTGCGGCGCGGCATCGCCAGTGGGTAATGGGCTCGGTCGCTTCCAGCTGGACGACCAGCTGTTCCTCAGCTGCCAATGAGTAGCGGGACGGCGGCGGCGCGTGAGGCAGTGCGGAGTCTGCGCTCGCGGTGGCGCCTGCATGCCTCGGGGGGTTGACCACTCGCAGGCCGGGCAGAATCGCGTCACTGACGTCCCGGCAGGATGGGGACCGAGAGCGGGCCGCCGCCGGCGGACGCGGTGCGGGTCAACAGCGCATCGGGGAATCCTGGGGCGGCCGCAGGCGATGTACCTGGGACATGTCTAGGAAAGGACCGTCCATGACCACCGCAACAGCGACCGCGTCCGGCACCTTCGAATTGGGCGGCTCCACGCCCGTCGTACGTCTTGGCTACGGCACCATGCAGCTCACCGGTGACGGTGTCTGGGGCGACCCGCGCGACCCCGACGAGGCGATTCGTGTGCTTCGGCGCGCGATCGAGCTGGGCGTCAACTTCCTCGACACCGCCGACTCCTACGGCCCCGTCGTGGCCGAGGCGTTGATCAAGGATGCGCTACACCCGTACGCCGACGATCTGGTGATCGCCACCAAGGCCGGCCTGACCAGGTCGGGCCCCGGCGACTGGCGACCGGTGGGCCGCCCGGAGTACCTGCGCCAGCAATGCCTGATGAGCCTGCGCCACCTCGGCCTCGACGAGATTCCGCTGTTTCAGCTGCATCGAATCGACGCGAAGGTGCCCCTCGCCGATCAGGTCGGTGAATTGAAGCTGCTTCAGGACGAGGGCAAGGTCGTGCACATCGGGCTGTCCGAGGTCGACGTCGACCAGCTGAGCCAGGCACAGCAATTCGCCACCATCGTGTCGGTGCAGAATCTGTTCAACCTCACCGATCGCAGTGCCGAGGCATTGCTTGATCACTGCACCGCGGCGGAGATCGCGTTCATCCCGTGGTTCCCGCTGGCGACCGGTGCCCTGGCCCGTGACAGCGGCCCGCTGCAGCAGATCGCGTCGCGGCTGGACGCGACGCCGTCGCAGGTGGCCTTGGCCTGGCTGCTGCAGCGCTCGCCGGTGATGCTGCCGATCCCCGGCACGTCGAGCGTCGCGCACCTCGAGGACAACATCGCCGCGGCCGACCTTCCGCTGCCCGCGGCGGATGTCGCCGCGCTGGATGCGGTCGGCGGCTGATCACAAGGGCGCCGGGCCGGCGGCAACCTGGTGTTCAGCGAAGCGAGACCGCGATCTGCTCGAGGTGGTCCATCGCCTCCTGCATGCCGCCCTCCATCCCGGAGTCGAGGTGTGCGTCCCGGAAGGCCTTGTTCTTGTGCTGCACGAGGACCGCGACGGTCGTGCGCCCATGCTCTTCGACGAACGTCACCGTGGTCACCGCCTTCCCCTCGGGCATCTCCTCGTAGATCTCCGTCGAGACGATGCGCTCGTTCGGCACGATCTCGCGGTACTCGCCGTGGAACGCGACCTCGAATCCACCGTTGGCCACCATCACGTACCGCCAGGCGCCGCCGACTCTCAGATCGACCTCGACGATCGTGGCCTCGCCCCGGTCGCCGCTCCACCAGCGCTTGATGAGCTCGGGTGTGGTCCACGCCCGGTACACCAGGTGCTGGGTGCGTCGAGTTCCCGCGTGATGTCCACATAGGAATATGTCAAACCACACCTTCGGCCACGGGGGAGGAGGCCGCCTGTCTCGCCATCGCATGCGCTGGCGTCACACTTGTCACGCCCGCTGATCACGGCGAAGCACCTGCAGCAACTCCTCGTAGGGCCCGATCAGATAGGCCTGATCGCCGCCCTCGAAGCGGGTATCGCGCCGCGGTGGGTGTTCGAGGCGGCCGTCCTCGCGGGCCCGGCTGATGGCGAGCACCCGCGTGCGCGCCGAGAGGTCCAGCATCGTCCGGCCCTGCAGGCCTCCGGCTGTGGCGATCGTCAGCCGTCCGAGCAGCAGCGGCTCGCTCTGGACGTAGAAGGTCGAGAGGATGTCCAGACCCAGCGCCGCGCCGACGAACCACGGGGCGGCCAGAGCCGATGTCGAGCGGACATTGCGGAACCCGAAGCTGCCCTCGATGGTCTGCGCGAGCTGACGGTCGAAGACCCGCATGACGACCGGCACGAGATCGCGGCGCTCGCCGAGCAGTTCGTCCACCGCCAGGCTGGTCTCGATGTTGGCCAGGTCGCTGCTGGTGAGCACCGCGACGGCCCGCGCCGCCCGCAGGTTGGCCGAGGCCAGCGCCCCGGGCGTGGTGGAATCGGCAATGATCACCGGCACATCCAGGGCGCGGGCGTTGGCCAGGTAGCGGTTGTTCTCGTCGCGGTCGAGCACGACGACCTGCTGCCCCTCCGCGACGAGCGCCTCGAGGACCCGCAACCCCACCGAGCCCAGACCGATCAAAATGACGTGGCCGTGCATACGGGTGATCTGCTGCCGCCCGAGCGACTGTTCGATGCGCCTGCTGACCAGCAGGTTCGTCAGCAGCGCGTAGGTGATCGTCACCAGCGTCGCGCCGAGGATCATCAGCGCGATCCCCCACACCCGCAGCCACGGTGACGTGCCGCCGAACGCGAAGTCGCCGAAGCCCACCGTCGTCAGTGTCTCGGTCGTGAAGTAGAGCGAGTCGAGCGGCCCGATATGGCTGCGCCCCGGGGTGCGGTAGGCGAGCGACAGCAACAGCGTGGACACCACGGCGAGGCTGGCCAGCGCTGCGACGGTCACCCGCAGCCCGCGATCGGTCTCGCGGGCGAAACTCGCGAGATAACGCCACGCCACGATCAGCGCGTTGCGCCGGCGGCGCAGTAGGGCGCCGGGCCTGGGCTGCGGCGCGGGGTGCGGTCGCCTGTCCAGGTCCTGCTGGGTTCCCACCACGACGATGCGGTCCCCGGCCGCGACGGGCAGGTCCCTACCGGGGCAGATCTGGACCTGGGACCCGTCGGCCGGGACGACAGCTATCGGGGCGAGATCGCCGAACAGCTCGCGCAGCGTGCCCGCGGTCTGGACCGACTCCTCGATCACCCGGAACTCCTGGCCGGCGATGTCGAGAGCGTGCGGCCTGCGAGACAGGCACGCCTCCACGAACGCCGGCGCGGCGAGGCTGGCCACGTCCAGGACGCTGCCGGCACCTGTCACCCGGGCGACCGCACGTCCGACCGCGAGGTTGCGCAGCTGCACGACGACCCGCAGGTCGGGACGCAGCCGGCGGGCCTGCAGGGCGATCTCCAGGTTGTGCAGGTCGCTCGGTTCGACGCAGACGAGAGCTGCCGCCCCATCCAGGCCCGCCGCGGTGAGCGTCGTCGCCCGCTGGGCACTGGCCGCCAGGTGCGGCACCGACCAGTCGGCGATCACGCGCAGCAGGCGGGGATCGGGGTCGTCGTCGACGACCACGACGCTCTCGCCGGCGGCGTGCAACTGTTCGATGATCCGCAACCCGACGCCGTGCAGGCCACAGACGATGACGTGCGCGCGCAGCTGCTCGGGTATCTCGGCGGCGCTCATCCCGGCGGCGACGCGGCGAGATGGATAGTCCGGACGGGCGCGTGGGTCGGCTGCGCCTGGCGCTGGCGACTGTGAGAAGGCACCGCATTCACCCCCGGCACCGAACCTTAGAGCGTGTCTCGCCGGGCCGGGTGGCGGTCAACACGGGTTCGGGTGCCGGGCGGGCTAGCGAAGCTTGTCCAGGACCCGGCGACGGACGGCCTCGGCACGCTGCTGCTCCAGGGCGTAGAGCAGTCCGTAGCTGAAGCCGTTCTCGTTCGGGGAGGTGCCGGCCCGGATGCCCATGCGCAGCAGGGTTTCAGTGGCTACGACACTGTCCTGAAATTCGCCCAGGGTGTCCTGGATGACCTTGATCTTCGCTATCCGGCGCTTGGCAGCCTTGGTGGCAAGCGCCGGCGCGGCGAGCTCGAACGCGTAGCGGGCCCGCTTGGCCGCTTTGCGGGCCCGGTGCACGTGCTCGACGTCGTCGTGGGAGGCCGCGACCCGAAGCTGCCTGTCCAGTTTCTTCTGTGCGCCCGCCGCAAGCTTGCCCGCTCGGGCCCGGGGCTCGCCGGCGGCGGCGGTGAACGGCGGATCCGCGATCCAGGAGTCCAGCGCATCGAGCAGCGCGTAGTAGCGGCGCCCGTTGAGGGCACGCAACAGGGTGCGGCGATGGTGTTCGCGCTCGCTGATCAGGTGCTGCTCGACCCTGTTCGCCACCGGGCCCAGCACCACGTGGTCGGGAAGTTCGGCGATGACGCCGCGCAGGTGCGTGCGCAGCACATCGGGATCGCGGACGGCACCGAGCACAGCGGCGTACCAGGCCAGTTCGCCGTCCAGCGCCGACACGCGTTCGGCCTCGAACAGCGCGCCGAACGTGCGTAGGGTGCTCCGCCAGCGGCGGGTTGCGACGCGGGTGGGATGGATGGCATCGGACCCGTCGCGCAGGTCGACGTCGCCGGTGAGCAATCCCTGTCGCTGCTCGAGCAGGTAGGCCAGGACGAGGTCACCAACGGTGCAACCCTGCGCCGCTGCGGCCGGCGACGGCCGGTCGGCAACGAGCTGGCCCACTGCGCGGGCCAGCTTCGATGACGACGTGGACGGCTGGGCCCCGGCCTCGCGCAGGCGTTTCACGATCGTGCGGTTGAGGCCGGCGCCACCATCTGCGAGCTCGACCTCGATCTCGCGCCAGGTGCTGATGATCGCCGTGTCGCCGAGAGTGGTGGCGCTCACCCGGTCATCAGCGACCTCGACCAGCAGCCTGCCGTTGGCGTCGGAGAGCCGGTACACGCTGCGTTCGGTGCGGATGCGGGCGAGCTGACGCAGCCCCCGGCCGCGCCGCAATCCCGCAGTCAGGTCACGGAGCTCCTTGGGCACGCCCGCGCCTTCGCCGCGAGGCAGCCGCATCTCGGTGCGGGCATCTCCGCTGGGCAGCTTGAGCTGCCAGCCGGTGTCGGTGAGCCCCCCGCTACGGCAGCGCAGTGTGACGTCGGCAGCCAGTAGATCGCGCGGCGCGGTGTCGAAATACGTGCTGTCGAGAGTGAGCTGCACGGTGTCGAGGACTCCTCCGGGCGGCGCCAGATCATCGAGATCGGGCACCCGGAAAGCGTCGTCGACGTCCAGCTTCACCTCGCGCTCGAGGTATCTCTCAGCCACGCGAACCATTCTGGACGCGTCGGGAGCAAACCGAAAGCCAATCGATCTTCACATTCCGGGCCCGACACGCGACATTAGAGACCTTTGCCCTGCGGCGCGGTTGCCACGACACGAACCAGCACGGCTGACCCGCAGGTCGGACTCGATCACGCTTCTTTCTCGGCCGCCGGGTGCCCGACGACGTCCAAGATCGACGCGAGACCGGCCATGGTGAGGATCCTGGTCAGGTTGTCCGACGGCCCGCGCAACACGAAGCGCTGGTCGTGCTGGCGGGCGTGTTTGCGCAGCTCGATCCAGCAGCCGATTCCGGTCGAATCGACGAACGTCAACTTCGCGACGTCGAGGATCAGCGTCGAGCAGCCCGGCTCTGCGAGGGCGGCGAATCCGGCTGTGCGCATGGCACGCGCGCCGGCCAGGTCGAGTTCGCCGGCCAGGTCCAGAACCGTGGATCCTGAGTCCGTGGCCTGCACGCTCACCGAGAAGTCCGTCACGCCGTCACTGTGTCACACCGTCCCGCTTTGGGTACGAGACAGATGAGCGGGTCAGGACATGGCCCGGCGATGGGCGGAGACGTCGGGGACTCCGGGGCCGAAAAGAGGCACTTACGTGTGCTGGGTGGCAGAACGGGGCTTGGACAGCGATGCCCGCGCACCCGGTGTGGCGCGCCAGTTCGTCAGCTCGTCGCTGCGGTTGGTGGCGCCGGTGCGCCATGCCGAGAAGATCGAGGACGCCGAATTGGTCGTCAGCGAGCTGGTGACCAATGCGGTGCGTTCGGGTGCCGCCACCGTGCACCTCGCGTTGCGCGTGCATCATGGTGCGCTCGAGGTCGACGTCTTCGACGACGGGCCCGGCTGGCCTCAGCTGGTTCGGGCCGGCGAGCAGGACGCTCACGGCCGGGGCCTCGTCCTGGTCGATGCTCTCGCCGAATGCTGGCAGGCCGAGCAGATCGACAGTGGCGGCAAGCGGGTTCGGGTGATGATCGCAGTTCCTGCCGAGTTCACCCGATCGCTGCAGTGCGAGCGACCGTGGACGGGCGTGACCAGGCGCGGTTGATCACCCCCGACGGCCGGCCATTGCCGTGACGTCGTCGTCCCACCGTCGTTGTGCGCCCTTCGACGAGCCCGGCGAGTGCCCGCTGCTACGGGGTGAGGCGCTCGACGATCTCGGCTGCCGGGCGGGCCAGCGCCTGCCGGTAGCCCGAGCCGGCCCACAGGCTCAAGCGATCCGGGTCTCCGGCGGCCGCCGCGGCTGCACGCAGCGGGCGGGTGGCGTTGTTGATCTCGGGGTAGCCGGCGGGCGCGTCCGGATGGTCGCGCATGAAGGCGTTCTCCAAGCCGCGGGCCCGGCGGCCGCTGAACGCCATCGTGAGCGCGGTGCCGACGAGGCGCCGGTCGGCCAGGGCGGCCTTGTAGGTGGGATTGGCACCGCTCTCGGGGCAGCGCAGGAACGCTGTTCCGCACTGTGCCGCGACCGCACCTGCGGCGAGAACCGCGCTGACGGCGCCGGCGTCCATCAGGCCGCCGGCGGCGATCTGCGGCAGGTCGGTGGTCTGCGCGAGCTCGTGGACGAGCGGGAGCAGGGCGTGATCCGCGGCGGTGTCGAGGAAGGCGCCGCGGTGTCCGCCGGCCTCAATTCCTTGCACGCACACGCAATCCGCTCCCGAGGCAGCAGCAGCGACGGCCTCCTCGGGACAGGTGACGGTGACCGCGACCAGGCATCCGACCGCATGAAACGCCTCGCTCACCTCGATGGGGGGAGCGCCGAAGGTGAAACTGACCAGCGCCGGCGGCGACGCGAGCAGTGCCGTGATCTTGGCGTCCCAGTGGTCGTCATCCCAGTGGGCGTCGCCGAGCCTCGCGCCGAGGTCCGCGACGTCGTCGGCCAGTGAGGCGAGGTAAGCGGCAATGGCGTCGCGGTCGGCACTGGGCGATCCCGGCAGGAACACGTTGACACCGAACGGCTTGTCGGTGCCGGCGCGGACGGCCGCGATCTCGGCGGTCATGGCCGCGGCAGTCAGGTAGCCGGCGGCGAGGAAGGCGAACGCACCGGCGGCGGTGGCGGCCAGGACGAGGTCAGGGGTGCCCGGGCCGCCGCCCAACGGCGCCAGCACGATCGGCCCGCGAAGTAGGTCCTGCACCGGTGGCCCGCCCATCCCCCCATCGTGCCCGTGCCTGCAGCGCCGGGCCAGCGCCGCTCAGCCAGCGGGCGCGAACAGTCCAGGGCAACGCCGTCGGGGTCCCGGAACTCGAGAATGAAGCGTGGGCCGATGTTCTTGACGCCCGCACGGCCGATGACGGTGATCCCGAGATGGGCGTAACCCGATGTGCTTGGACATGCCTGGTTTTCGCGCCGGCAGATGTCGGCGCGAGCGATCGGCGGTCACGCTGATCCTGGGGATAGCCTCACCGGGTGACGCGCCCCCTCGACGACGCGACGGATCGCCTCATCGCCGCCGCCCTGATCGCCGACGGCCGTAGCACCCTGAGGAGCCTGGCCCAGGCGACCGGGCTGTCGGTCTCGGCAGTGCAGGCGCGCGTTCGGCGCCTCGAGAGCGATGGCGTGATCCGTGGCTACACGGCGCTGATCGAGCCCGACGCGATCGGGCTGCCAATGGCCGCGCTGGTGGCGATCACGCCACTGGATCCGGCGCACGAGTACGACATTCCCGAACGGCTCCGGGCGATGACCGAGATCGAGGCGTGCCACTCCGTCGCCGGCGAGGACAGTTTCGTCCTCTTCGTGCGCGTCGCGTCGCCGAGCGCCCTGGAGGCGCTGATCCGCGAGATCCGCAAACGAGCCCACGTCTCGACGCGCACCACGGTGGTGCTGCAGACCTTCTTCGAAGGGCGCCCGCACCCGGTTGCGGTGGACCAACCCGGCGAGGCGACCGGAAATTAGTTGGTCATAACGATAGATGGCCGGAAATTTTCTTGTACACTCCGAACATGACGACGCTGAGCCCGGCCACCACAGCTGACCTCACCCCAGCCCAGGTCCACGACACGATCGCCCGGCACATGCTCAGCGACGGCTTCGAGCTGGTGCTGGACCTGCACGCCTCGCAGGGCTCCGAACTCGTCGACGCCCGCGACGGCACCCGATACCTGGACCTGTTCACGTTCTTCGCGTCCTCCGCCCTGGGCATGAACCACCGCGCCCTGACCGGCGACGCCGACTTCCTGGACGAACTCGCCACCGTTGCCGTGAACAAGCCGAGCAACTCCGACATCTACACCGTGCCGATGGCGCGCTTCGTCGCGACGTTCGCCCGTGTGCTCGGCGACCCGGCGCTGCCGCATCTCTTCTTCGTCGACGGCGGGGGTCTCGCGGTCGAGAACGCGCTGAAGATCGCGTTCGACTGGAAGAGCCGCTGGAACGAGGCGCACGGCATCGACGCCGCGTTGGGCACCAAGGTGCTGCACCTGGAGAACGCCTTCCACGGCCGGACCGGATACACGATGTCGCTCACCAACACCGACCCCAACAAGGTCGCGCGGTACCCCAAGTTCGACTGGCCGCGCATCCCGGCCCCGTCGATAAACGGCGCGTCCGACGTCCAGGGCGCGGAGCGCGCGAGTCTGGCCGCGGCCCGGGCCGCGTTCCAGGCCCACCCGCACGACGTCGCCTGCTTCATCGTCGAGCCGATCCAGGGCGAGGGCGGCGACAACCACTTCCGTGCCGAATTCTTGCAGGCCATGCAGGCGGTGTGCCGCGAATTCGACGCATTGTTCATCGTCGACGAGGTGCAGACCGGCTGTGGAATGACCGGCACCGCGTGGGCCTACCAGCAGCTGGGGCTCACGCCCGACGTCGTGGCATTCGGCAAGAAGACCCAGGTTTGCGGTGTGATGGCCGGCGGCCGCGTCGACGAGGTGGCGCAGAACGTCTTTGCGGTGTCCTCGCGCATCAACTCGACCTGGGGCGGCAACCTCACCGACATGGTGCGGGCGCGGCGCATCCTCGAGGTGATCGAGGGCGAGGATCTGATCGCACGGGCTGCCTCGCTCGGCGAGCACCTGGTGGCCGGCTTGCACTCGCTTGCCGCAGAGCACGCCGTCGTTTCCGACGTGCGGGGCCGCGGACTGATGTGCGCGTTCACGCTGCCCACCGCCGACCTTCGCAACGCGGTCATCCGGCGCCTGCGCGAAAGTGAGCGGGTGCTCGTCCTCGGCTGCGGCACGTCGAGCGTGCGCTTCCGTCCGGCGCTGACGGTGTCCTTCGACGAGCTCGACCGGGGCCTCGCGGCGATCGACCGCGTGCTGTCCTCGCTCGCCTGACGCCGATGCGCAGGTGGGCGAGCTGGGAGTTGCGTGCTGCCTTCGCGCGGCCGATGGCCGAGACCTACGGCCGCGAGGTCCCCGCGTACAACACGCTGGTCGACGTCGCGAACGGGGTGAATGCCGGCGTCCTGGCCCGCGACGGCGCGGCGGCCGAGCGGCTCGGCTCGATCGCGCGGGTGAGCGCCGAACGGCACGGCGCGATTCGCGTCGGCACGCCCGCGGAGCTGCGCGACGTGGCTCGGATCTTCGGCGCGCTGGGCATGCGCCCGGTGGGTTTCTACGACCTGCGTGACGCGGCGCGTTCCGCGGTGCCGGTGATCAGCACGGCGTTCCGCCCCACCGACCCCGCCGAGCTGGCGCGCAACCCGTTCCGGATGTTCACCTCGATGCTCGTGACCGACGATCGGCGCTTCTTCTCCGCAGAGCTGCAGGGCCGCCTCGACGCGTTCCTGGCCCGTCGCACGTTGTTCCCCGGCGAGTTGATCACCCTGTCCGCCCAGGCCAGTGCCGCCCGGGGACTGCCCGACGACGACGCCGAGCGGTTCCTCAAGCTGGCCACCGCCGCGTTCGCGCTGTCTGCCGAACCGGTCGATCGGGCGTGGTACACCGAGCTGGAGGCAGTCTCGGCCGTGGCGGCCGACATCGGCGGCGTGGCCGGCACGCACATCAACCACCTGACCCCCCGCGTGCTCGACATCGACGAGCTCTACCGGCGCATGTCGGCCCACGGCATCACGATGATCGACTCGATCCAGGGGCCGCCGCGGTGGGCCGGTCCGGATGTGCTGCTGAGGCAGACGTCGTTCCGAGCGTTGGCCGAGCCGCGCTCGTTCGCACCGGGGACGGATCGGTGGCCACCGGGTCGTTGCGGGTCCGTTTCGGCGAGGTCGAGGCGCGCGGTATCGCGCTGACTCCGGCCGGCCGCGATCGCTATGACGCAATGACCGCCGAAGTAGATCGCCTGACCGCGGGCTCGCCGGGCGCACAGCGTGCTGACGTCGCCGCCGCGGTGTGGGCGCAGCACCTGCCCGGCAGTGAGCTCGGCCTGCTGCGGGCCGGGCTGGGCTTGTTCACCTACGCCGTCGCCGACGCCTCGGCGAATGTGCCTGGCGCGTCGCCGCTCGCGCTGGTCGAGGCGGGCGCACTGCGCGCGACCCCGATCGTCTACGAGGACTTCCTGCCGCGCTCGGCCGCCGGCATCTTCGAGTCCAACCTCACCGCCGACGGTGCGAAAGACCTGACCCAGCACGGCGCCCGCCGGGACGCCGGCTGGCTGTCGGACGTGATCGGCAGCGCCGTCCTGGAGCCCGCGGACCTCTACAGCGCCCAGCAACAGGCATCCGTGGACGCCGCGCTGGGCCGCCTCTCCCGCTGAGCGATGTCAGTGCCCTGGCGCATGCTCTCTGGAATGCAGACCCGCACGTTCACCCTCCGCCCGCAAGGACCTTTCTCGCTGCGCGAGTCGGCGCTGTTCGGCTTCGGGCAGCGGATGCGCCCGGCCGGCGTCGGTTCCCGGGAACCCGCCTTCGACGGGGTGATGCGGCTGGCGTTCTGCGTCGACGGCTACCACGATCAGGTCGGCGTCGAGGTGCGCCAGGACGCCGGGGCCGTGCACGCTGTCGTGCATGGCGACGGCGACCTGGCGGTGGTCGAGAATCAGGTGGCCCGGGTGCTGTCGCTCGATCACGACGCGCGCGGGTTCGCCGAGGTGGGTGAGCGCGACCCGGTGATCGGCCGGCTGCAGCGCGCCGCCCCGGGGCTGCGGCCGCCGCTGTTCTACTCGCCCTATGAGGCCGCGGTCTGGTCGGTGCTCAGTGCCCGGCGCCCGGGCTGGCAGATGGCGCAGGCACGTGGCGAGCTGAGCGAGGCGCACGGCACGACGTTCGAGCTGGCCGGTGAACGGCTGGCCGCGCTGCCGACCCCCGCACAGCTGGTGCGGGTCGAGGCGTTCGCAGGCATCGACCCCGATCGCCTGGCCCGGATGCGTGGCGTCGCGCAATCGGCGCTCGACGGCCAACTCGACGTGGCGCGGCTGCAGGCCCTGGGCCCCGAGGCGGCGAGCACCGACGTGCAGCGCATCAAGGGCATCGGACCGTTCTACGCCGGCCTGATCGTCGTCCGGGCCACCGGCTTCACCGACGTGCTGCCGGTGAACGAGCCGAAAGCGCTCGAGCTGGTGCAGCGGCTCTACGACCTGGCGCACAAGCCTGCGCAGCGCGAGTTCGAGGACATCGCGGCGGCGTGGCGGCCGTGGCGCACGTGGGGCACCGTCCTGCTTCGTGCGGCCGGCAACCGCGTGCTGGCCGTGGCGTGAGTGTCACCTGCGCGTGAGCCAATACAGTCCGATACGGTGCCGATACCAAGGGCGAACGTGTTGCCTTTGCTAGCTGGTCGAGTCGACGGTCCCTTGGCAACGCAGCGGATCTGGTCCCCGTCGTCCAGTGCAGGTAGCTCAGTCCGACCTACACCAGGGGCAGTACCTCGCGGCCGATGACGTCGATGAAACCCTCCAGGTCGGGCTCGTCCTGCGTCGGCTGCAGCACCACGGCATCGGCCCCGGCAGCCGTCCAGCGCCTGACCCCCTCCGCGAGCTGCTCGGCATCGCCGGCGATCGCGACCTCCTGTGCCGGGTCGAGGGCCCAGGACCGCAGCTCGGCGTCCAGCCGGTGCGCGGCGTCCCCGCCCGTGGCGGCGATGAGATAGACGGTGACGCCGTGTGACCCTTGCACGCCGGCCGCAGCGCGCGCCGCGTCAAGCTGGGCGCAGACCGCGCGGAGCGTCTCCGGCGACGTTCCGCCGGTGAGCAGGGTGCCGTCGGCCAGCTCCCCGCTGAGCGCGACCGTGCGCGGGCCGACAGCCCCGATTACCAGCGGGGGCATCTCGGCGGGCGGCCACTCGAGCGCGACATCCTCGAGGTGCACGTAGCGGCCGTGGGCTGTGACTCGCTGCCCGGCCAGCAGGGCGCGCAGTGCGGTGGCGTACTCACGCAGCAAGGTCATGGGGGAGTCGACCTGTTCGCCTACCTGAGCCATCCAGTCCTGGACGCCGTGGCCGATCCCCACCTCGACGCGGCCGGGAAACAGCCGCGCAAGGGTGGCCACCTCCATGGCCGTCAGCGCCACGTTGCGCAGCGGCACCGGAAGCAGGCCGACGCCGACGCGTAGCCGGCTCGTCCAGGCGAGCGCGGCGGCGGCTGCCGAGACGCCCGCCTCGTAGAAGCAGTCCTCCCACAGCCACAACGCGTCCAGGCCGGCCGCGTCAGCCGCGAGGGCCACCGAACGCAACCGCTCCGGCGGCAGTTGGGGGCGGAACACCACACCCAACGAGGGCCGGTTCGTGGGCTCTGCCCTTCCTGCCGGAGCGGGCATCGTCATGCTCCCATCAGGGCCTGGGCGGCCTGCTCGATGTCGGTCTCACTCAGCAGTACCAGATTGGCTGCATCGCCGAGCGGCACGAAGCTGTCGTGGCTGGCGACGCGGGCCATCGGCCCGGTGAAGCCGTTCTCGACGAGCGCGGTGATGACGCCTTCGCCGACCCCGCCGCTGTGCCGGGTCTCGTCGGCGACGAGCACGCGCCCGGTGGCCAGCGCCTCGCGCAGGAGGTCCTCGATCGGCAGTGGGCGCAGCCAGCGCAGGTCGACGACTCGTGCACGGATTCCCTGCGCTGCAATGCGGTCCGCCACTCGCAGGCTCATCCGCACGCCGTTGCCGAACGTCGCGATCGTCAGGTCGGCACCGTCGCCGTGGGTGCGCGCCGAGCCGATCGGGATGTGTCGATCCGGGGAGTAGGGACCCAGCCAGCCGCGGTCGCCGGGGGCATGCAGGTCGCGCTCGTGATACAGCGCGATGGGCTCGAGGAAGACGCTGACCTGGCCGTCGGTCGTCGCCGCTGCGAGGCAGGAACGCAGCATCGGCGCGGCATCCTCGGGCCGGGATGGGACGGCCAGCACCAATCCCGGGATGTCACGCAGAACGGCAACCGCGTTGTCGTTGTGGAAGTGCCCGCCGAAGCCCTTCTGATAGCCCAGGCCGGCCACCCGCACGAGCATCGGATTGCGAAACGTGCCGTCGGAGAAGAACCTCAGGCTGGCGGCCTCCCCGCGCAGCTGGTCCTCCGCATTGTGCAGGTAGGCCAGGTACTGGATCTCGGGAATCGGTAGCAGGCCGCTGACGCCGAAGCCCAGACCGAGACCGAGGATGGCCTGCTCGTCGAGCAGCGTGTCGAACACGCGTGGCACGCCGAAGTGCTGCTGCAAGCCGCGGGTCAGGCCGTACACGCCGCCCTTGCGGCCCACGTCCTCCCCGAAGACGAACACCTCGGGACGGGCCGCCATCGCGTCGGTGAGCGCGGCGTTGATGCACTGCGCGAGCGTCAGGTTGCCTGCACGTTCGGGCAGCCTGGTGTCGAAGGCCTTTCGCCGTACGGCATCCTGGGCCCGACGGGCGGATGCGACGGCTATGACGTCCGGGTCCCGCGGTGCGAGCGGAGCCATGACGGCCGTCGCCGTGGTCAGCCTCGGTGCCGCTGCGATTTCGGCCGCCAGCTCACCCACGCGTTGCCCGATCGCCGCGTAGCGAGCCGCGAGATCGGTGCCGCGGATCGTCGCGGCGAGCGCGAGCAGGGGGTCGCGGCCGAGGTCGGCGGCGATCGCGGCGGGCGTGCGGTAGCCGGATTCGACGTCGGAGCCGGCGTGGGCGAGGTAGCGCACGGTGCGTAGGTGCAGCAACACCGGACGCCGCTCCAGCCGGGCCGTGTCAGCGGCCTCAGCGGTCACGAGAAGCGCGGTCTCGGGGTCATCACCATCAGCGGCGAGGTAGCGGATGCCCGGGCGGTGCGCGGCCTGGCTCACCCATCCGGACGGCGTCGGCACCGAGATGCCCAGGCCGTTGTCCTCACACACGAACACAATCGGCAGCGGCAGCCCCTGCGCCACGCAGTATCCGGCGGTGTTCAGGGCGCCCGCCGCGGTGGAATGGTTCAGGCTGGCGTCGCCGAAGCTGCACACGGCAACCGAGTCCGGTGCCCAGCGGGTGAGCAGACCCAGCCGCTTGGCCCGCCCGATCGCGAATGCGACCCCGACGGCACGTGGCAGGTGTGAGGCGATCGTCGAGGTCTGCGGGATGATCGCGAGCGACGCGTCGCCGAAGACCTTGTGCCGCCCGCCCGAGGCCGGGTCGGCCACGGCGGCGGCCAACCCGAGCAGCACCGCACGCACGCCGTCCTCGAGCGAGCGGCCGGCCTGCAGGGAGCGGGCCAGGAAGAAGCCGCCCGAGCGGTAGTGCAGCAGCGCCGGGTCGCCCGGGCGCAACGCGTGCGCGACGTAGGCATTGGATTCGTGCCCCGCCGAACTGATCGTGTAGAAACCCTCGCCGCGCTCGCGCATCCTGCGGGCCTCGACGTCGAGCAGCCGGCTGGCCGCCATCGCGTCGAACAGGCTCAGCAGTGCAGGTGCGGACGCCGGGGCGTTGACATGCTCGGCCAGCCCGGCCAGATCGTCGCGGACGTGATGGTCGAGCAGGTCATGGAGGGCTGCGGCGCCGTTGCCGCCCGAAGCAGTCACACGCCCGATTGTGCAACCTCCCGCGACAGCGGGCCGCGACCGGGCCGCACAATCCCGTGCTGCCGGACCGATCAGGCTGACCGGACGGATCAGGTGGATCAGGCAGGGCGAAGGCGACGCCGTACGCGGGAGCGCAGCTCGGCGATCAGCGCGACGTCGGCCGCCGACTCCGGTAGGTACACCACCATCCGGCAGTCCAGGGTCCGCGGAATCGGGAAACCGGACGCGCGCACCCGCACCGTGCCCAGCCCGAAACACGTGAACGCCTTGGTGACGGGCGGGCCGGGCTCGGCGATCGGGTGGGCGGCCCACAGTTGGGCGAAGCTGATGCTCGCGGTGCACAGGGCGTCGATGAGGTCGGTCCAGGCCTTCTCACCGACGTGGTTGGCATAGTTGGCGCGTAGCGAGGCGACCATCGCCGCGCAGACGTCGGGATCGGTCACTGGTGAATCGCCCCCGGGGCGGGCGTAGATCTGCCACAGCGCGTTGCGCTCGATCCCCGTCGCGGTGACCAGACCGGGGAACAGCGCCGCATAGGACTCGTTGCAGGCAAGCAGATCGGACTTTCCGCTGTACGCGCACGCCGGCGCCGGGTCGAGGGCGTCGAGCACCGGCAGTACCTCGGCAGGGACCGTGTCGCTCGCGTAGGGGGTGGGCACGCCCGGCACCTCAGCCAGGCGATACAGGT
Source organism: Pseudonocardiales bacterium (assembly GCA_003243915.1). Taxonomy (GTDB): domain Bacteria; phylum Actinomycetota; class Actinomycetes; order Mycobacteriales; family Jatrophihabitantaceae; genus QHCC01. Next base: position 30,136 of record QHCC01000008.1, read on the forward strand.
GCCAGCGCTCGGACGTGCCCATCTTGAGCACCCGGGCGATGGCGTCGAGCACCTGCACGCTGGCGTTGATCGGGCGGCCCTGCTCGAGCCACGTGTACCAGGTGACGCCGACGCCCGCGAGCTGCGCGACCTCCTCGCGGCGCAGGCCGGGTGTGCGCCGCCGCAGGCCCGGCGCGAGGCCGACGTCGGCCGGAGTGACCCGATCGCGGCGGCTGCGCAAGAAGGACGCCAGCTCCTCGCGACGCTGCTTGCTGTACGTCCCCGCGATCACGGTCATGGAGTCAATCCTGCGCTACCGACAGCGGGTCTCCCTAGTGCTGGCAGTACCAGGATCAGCGGTCTCTGCCCGTCCGGTACCGACGAGGGTGAGCGTGGTGTCATGACCAAACCGACTGCCGTGCTCGACGCGGCGCCCGCGGGCTCCGCGCCGCGCCCGGCCGCCCGGGCGAACATGATCCTGGCCCTGCTGCTCACCGGTCAGTTCATGGCCATCCTCGACGTCTCGATCGTCAATGTCGCCGCCCCCACGTTGCGTTCCGACCTGCACGCATCCGGTGCCGGGCTGCAGATGGTGATCGCCGGCTACACGATCAGTTACGCCGTGCTGCTCATCACCGGAGCGCGTCTGGGCGACAGGTACGGCCCCGGGCGCTCGTTCCGCGCCGGCCTCGCCGGGTTCACCGCAGCGTCGTTGCTGTGCGGCTTCGCCCCGACGACAGGACTGCTCATCACCTCCCGGCTGTTACAGGGAGTCGGCGCCGCGCTGATGATGCCGCAGGTGATGAGCTTGATCCAGCGGACCTTCTCCGGCGCGGCGCGGGTCCGGGCGCTGTCCCTCTACTCGGCGGTGATCGCGTGCGGGGCGGTGGTGGGTCAGGTGTTCGGTGGGGTGCTCGTCAGCGCGAACCTCTCCGGTGCGGGCTGGCGTCCGGTGTTCCTGGTGAACGTACCGATCGGACTGGCCCTGCTCGTGCTCGCGCGAGGGTTCCCCGCTGACCGCGGCGAGCGGAATCGCGGATTCGATCCGGTCGGAGTGCTGACGTTGTCCTCATCGGTCTTGCTGCTGGTCGTACCGCTGGTGCTCGGACACGAAGAGCACTGGCCGTTGTGGGGCTGGTTCTCACTCGCGGCGAGCGCCGCCACGTTCGGCGCCTTCGTCGTCGTCGAACGCCGGCTGGTGCAGCGCGGCGGATCGCCGTTGGTCTCCGGGCGGCTGCTCCGCGCGCCCGGCCTGCTCGTCGGAGCGGGAGCGTTGTTCCTCGCGATGGTCAACTACGGCGGGTACCTATTCGTGATGGCACTGCACCTGCAGTCCGGACTGGGCGAGAGCGCGCTGCACGCCGGTCTGGCCTTCGCTCCCGCCGCTGTCGGCTTCGCCATCACCGGCCTTACCTGGCGGTTCCTTCCCGAACGCCTGCACGGCCCGATCATCCCGGTCGGCCTGACGGTGGCCGCCGCCGCCTATGGGCTGCTCGCGCCGATCCTGCGTGCGGGCGGCACCGGTGGTGTGGCGATGGAGCTGGACCTGCTCCTGCTCGGGCTGGCGTTGGGGATCGCGTTCAGCCCGATGCTCGCCGTCGCCCTGACCCACGTGTCGATGGCCGACGCAGCGGACGCCAGTGGAGTGCTGGTCACGGTGTTCCAGCTCGGGCAGGTCGTCGGCGTCGCCGCGCTGGGCACGACCTACCTCTCGCTCGTGCACGCACCGGGACCACAGGCCTCGGCGCATGCCCTTGTCGTCACCCTCTTCGTCCTGGCCCTCATGGCGCTGGCCGCGGCGGGCTTCGCCGTGGGGCTGGTCCGGCCACGACGCAGCCGCCCGGCAACCCCGACGCGGTGAGTGACGGATCGAGACGTCGAGCGACGGGCCGTGTGCCGTGTCTGATCGATGGAAACCGTCAGTCGACGCATTTGGGTCCGTTGATAGTCTCGCGTGGGCTTGTCCGAGCGGGCGTGAGCCGAGTAGGCACAGCTGCCGTGCACGCCGGTCCAGCGGGAGGTGATCGTGGCGCTGCGACGCAAGGGGCGCGCCGCGGGCACCGAGGTGTTTCCCGGCTTCACCGACATCAGCGAGATCGGCACCGGCAGTCTGGCGACGGTCTATCGAGCTCGCGAGATCGACACCCACCGGCAGGTGGCGCTCAAGCTGCTCAACGTCCGCGACGCCTCGCCCCGCGCGCTGGAGTCGTTCCAGCGCGAGTCGATCGCCCTGGGCGCGCTCAGTGCCCATCCCAATATCGTCACCCTGTTCCGCACCTTCCCGACCCCTGACGGGCGGCCGGTGCTCGTCCTCGAGCTGTGCGTGGCCGCCGTTTCCGACCGGCTGCGCACAGCTCCGTTGCCGGTTCAGGAGGCGGTGGCGATCGCAATCAAGGTCGCCGGAGCGCTCGAGACCGCCCATCGTGGGCAGATCCTGCATCGCGACGTCAAGCCGCAGAACATCCTCATCACCGAATTCGGAGAGCCGGCGCTGGCCGACTTCGGCGTGGCCATGTTGCAGTCCTCGACCCAGACGACGGCCGGCCTGTTCGACTTCACCACGCTGCACGCAGCGCCCGAGCTCCTCGAAGGCGGCGCGACGTCGGCGGCCACGGACGTCTACGAACTCGCCTCCACGCTGTACCAACTCATCGTTGGTCAGTCGGCATTCCGGTCCTACGACGGGGAGTCTCCGGCGTCGGTCATCCTGCGCATCCTGCGCGACCCGGTGCAGCCGGTCGTCGCCGCGGGCGTACCGGTCGCACTGTCGGACCTGCTCGTCTGGTCGATGTCCAAGGACAAGGACCATCGCCCGCCGACCGCGGCGGAATTCGCCGCCGAGCTGTCGGAGATCGAAGTGGCGCAGGGCTGGCCGCGCTCCCAATTCCTGATCCGGGATGCGGCTGGCGGTGTCGCTGGCGCGCCGGCGAGGATCACCAGGCTGCCGGATCGGCCGGTGAGCGTGCAGGCTCACGCAGCGCCGGTGTCGCCCGTCGCCGCCGCCCCCGTCTCCGCAACGGACTGGTCCGCACCGACCTGGTCTGAGGCGCCCTGGTCTGAGGCCCCCTGGTCCGAGGCCCCGTGGTCACAGCCGACGTTGTCTCGAGTGCCGGTTGCCCCCGCACAGACCGCTGACTCACCTGCGTCCCCGACCCGGGGCGAACCGGCCCGGCACGAACCGGCCCGGCACGAACCGGCCCGGCACGAACCGGCCCGGCACGAGGCGCTCGGGCTGGTTGCGCCCGGGCCCGGAGCTTCCGCCGCTGAGCCGCGGACGGCCCAACCGCTCACGGCTGCCCTCCCGCCGGGCGCCGGGTTGCCGTCGCCGCCGCGCAGCGCCGGGTCGCCGGCGCCCAAGCCGTCGGTACCTGTACTCGCGACGCCCCAGTCGGCGCCCGGGCCCGAGCCGTCCGCGGCCGAGCCGCTGACGGCCCAACCGCTGACGGCCGCCCTTCCGCCGGGCGCCGGGTTGCCGTCGCCGCCGCGCACCGCCGGGTCGCCCGCGGCCCAGCCGTCGGGCCCCGTACCTGCGACGCCCCGGTCGGCGCAGAGCCCTGGAACCCCGGCACCTCCGGCGGTCAGAAACGAACCCCGGGCGCGCGGCCTACCAGAGCCGCCGGCGCCGGGGCCGCAGGCGTCTGTGCCGCAGGCGTCTGTGCCGCAGGCGTCCGAACCGCAGGCGTCCCAACCCGCGATGCCGGCAGCGCCGGCGAAGGCAACGCACGCTGCGCCCGCACCGGCCACGCGGGAGCCGGCGGCGCCTGTGCCGGCAGCGGTTCTGCTGGCGGCGTCCGCGCAAGGGCTGGCTGAGCCTCGCCGCGGCCGCCCCGGCCCGGCCCATGCCGCTCCGTTCGTGGACCCGGCACCAGCGGACCTGGTCCCGCCCGAGCCGACCCAGTCCGCGTCGGCCGCGGCCGAGCCAACGACGCCCGAGCCAATCCCGGTCGAGCCAATCCCGGTCGAGCCGGCCGCGGTCGAACTGGCGGCGGTCGAGCCGGTCTCGCCCGAGCCGGCCGCGCCCGAGCAAGTCGCGCCCGAGCCAGGACCACCGGAGCCCACCCCGGCCGGGACGGCCCCCGCCCCTGCGGGAGCCCCGGAATCAGCGTGGGCGCCGCCGCCTCCCAGCGGGCGGTCGGCGCCAGGCTCCGCGGCGCTCAGCCCACCTCGATCGGCAACCGCTTCGCCGGCTTCGCCGGTGCCGTACCCGCTGCGATCCCCACGTCCGCCGCTTCCCGTGTCCAGCCTGCCCGGCCGCAGCGCGTGGACCGCGCCCCCCCCGCGGCCACCACTCCCGGCCNNCCCCCCCGGCCCCCCCCGCCCCCGAAACCCCCCGCCGCCCCGCCGGTGCCCGCCGAGACCCCCGCCGCACCGCCACCGCCGCAGGTCGGGACTGCACCGCCTGTTGCCACCGAGATGCCCGAGATGCCCGAGCCACCAGGCACCGCCGACGCGTCGAATGTGCCGCTGTGGCTCGAACCGCAGTGGGCTGACATCGAAACGCCGCCGCGCGAGACCGAGCCGGCCCCACAGCCGGTCGCCCCGTCACCTGCGCAACCCAGCGACGTCAGTTACCCGATCCCTCCGGCCGCACTCGTCCCTGCGCGCGATCAGGACGGCGCGTTCGGCGACCCCGCGGCTGCCCTGCGAATGCCCCGGCCGCCCCAGCGGGTACGGCAGTTCGGCGGCGACATCGTGATCGACCCCATGTCGCTGCGCCGCCGCCTGCGGCTGCACGCCGGTATGAGCGCGTTGACGGTCGACGACCGCCGTCTCACCACGCGAAGCCGGGCCAAGCGCAGCCGGATCCCCTGGACCGACGTGCTGGGCTTCGAAGCGCGGGTGGAGGCCGTCGATGCCGAGGGCGTCTCGAGCGGCTCGCTCATCGCGTTGACGACGCTGGGCGCCGTCGAGCTGCCTGCCACGCGCGGCTCGCTCGCGGAGGTGCGATACGCCCACGCCATGCTCGACGCGTACCGCGTCCGGGCGCATCTGACGCAGGGTCACGGAGGCTGAGCGGTTCTCGGCCTGCCGATGCGCTGGGAGTGACCGGGCATGCCAGGTTCGACCTGGCGATGGCGGCGCGTCACGTGCGGCGGTGACCGCCCCGATGCTTGGGGCGCCTCGAGCGACGCCGTGCCGGCGCGGACGCGGTGCTCGCCCACGACAGCGGACCGGCGACCGTCCGCGGCGCCTTCGTGCGGTGGTAGCGCAGGCCGGCCGCGAGCCGGGCACCAACGCCCAGTCGGCGCCGCACCAGTCGGCGCAGCGTCGCGTGCGCGGTCCACGCGGCGTCGGCCTCGCGCGGTCCGAACCAGGCCGCCGAGCTGTAGACGGCGGCGTTGGCCAACCGGCCGAGGTAGTCGGCCTGACCCGCCGGCTCCGGGCCGAACCGCGCCCCGGTAGCCGTCACGATCTCGCTGTTGGTGAGGGTCGTCAGATCGGCCAGCCCCGACTCGGCGAGCAGGTCGAGGCTCTCGTGCCAGGCCCCGAGCAGCCGTCTGCGCGGATCGAGCGAGCGTCGGCGGCGGCGTGCCCGTAGCCGTTTGCGGAGCACCAGCACGAGCAGCATTCCGACGACGAGCACCCCGCCCCCGATGACCAGGGCGAGGACCAGCGGTCGGTTCGTCGCCGCGGGGTGGTGCGGTACCGCGCTTTTCGGGGCGACGGCGTGCCCCCCGTTGGACTGGGTGATCAGAGCGTTGCGCGTGGGGGTCGCGCTCGGCGTCTGGGAGGGCTGCGCGCCTGCGCTCGGCGTGTGCTGCGGATCGGAGAACGCACTGGGCGCGGGATCGACCACGACCCAGCCGCTGCGCCGAATCGGGATCTCGACCCACGTCCAGGCATCGGCTGTGCTCACGTCGTAGCTGCCGGCCGGCACTGACGGCCCGCCGTGTGCCGAGCGCAGCCGAAAGCCGGTGACCAGCCGGGCCGGGACGCCGAGTTGGCGTGCCACCAGCGCGAACACTGTCGCGTACTGCTCGGGCGTGGCGGAGCGTTGCGGGCCCACGATCGAGGCCAGCACGTCGGCGAAGCTCACGCCGCCGATGCGCGGGCGGGCGGCTGACGCGGACGGAGTGGGCGTCGGGCTCGGCCTGGTCGCCTTCCTGCCCGTCTTCGATGCCTTCTTGGACGCCGTCGTCGACGCGGGCGTTGCGGACTTGGTGGAGGGGCCGGCGAGGGCGTACTTGGTCTGCAGGTCCTTGTCCAGCGCCTGCAGGAAGGCCAGCGGCGGACTGCTGGGCGTGCCGGTCTCGTCGGCGAAGGCGCTGATCACCGTGCCCATCGCCACCCGCAGCGAGCCAGGTATCTGAGTATCGATCGGCGGGGCCGAGGTCGCCGGCAGAACGGTCGGCGAGAGTTCCCCCAGCGGCGTAGTCGCCGCCGCCGAACGCACCGTGTAGCTCTGCCCGTCGTGCAACGCCGCCGACGGCACCACCATCCCGCTGATGGGGTCGATGTTCACGGTCGTCCCGGTGACCTGCTGGGGGCGATAGAGGTAGGGCATCCACGGCGCCGACGTCAGCGGACCGGCGTCGATCGTGTACCGCTGGGTGACCGGCGGGCGGCGAGGATCCAGCGCCGGGTCACTGTCGGCGGGCAGGATGCCGCCCGACGGCAGGAAGCTGCGGTTGAACGACCAGCCGTCGCCGTCGTAGAAGTCGACGTTGGCGATGCCGAAGTACGCCGACGCCGTGCGGTCGACGTTGACGCGGAACACCGGCCGGCCGGGGCTGGTCGGCGACGCCGGTCGCAGTCCCGCGATGAACGACACGGGGCTGAGCGGCTGTGAGTTGTCGACCGAGGGGAAGCGCTGCGGTGTGGTGCTTCGCCGGGTGAACGCCGAGGACTGCACGGCGAGCGCCGCGATGAGCGCCACCGCAAACGCCGTGCCGGTGCCGATGAGCAGGCCGCGCAAGGGCAGGACCCCGTCGGCCTGGGTCGACTGGGCACCGGTGTCCTGCCGCGTCCAGGACTGCGCAACCCGGAGCACCAGCAGCACCACCAGCAATGCCAGCGCGAGCAGGGTGTCCGAGACCCGCACGTCATGTGCACTGCCGGAGGCGGCCCGCACGGTGCCCGCGTATGCCAACCCGAACGTCACCAGGCAGGCGCCGTAGGGCAGCACGCTGAACCACCGGCGGGCTACGCACTCGCCGCTCATCGCGCCGGCAAGCCAGCACAGGGCGACCGGCGCGACAAGCAGGGTGCGCGGGCTGACGAGTGGCAGCGCGAACGAGAGCACCTGGGACGGCCCGTGGACCAGGCCGTCGATGAGGTCACCGATACCGCCCGGCTCGTGCAGCACGACGAGCAGCGCATACAGCACGAACGCCGCGACATCGACCAACGCAGTGAGCGCCAGCCGACGGATGCCCAGCCGCACAACGACGAACGGGATCAGCACGCTCAGCACTGCCGCGCCGAACAGCGGTGCGGCGATCACATCGGACGGGAAGGCCCGCAGCCAAGGCGAGCTGGCCAGGCCGCTCGCGAGCAGCGCCAGCGGCAGCACCGCGAACGGTACGAGGCGGCGGATCACGCGTGTGCCTGCACGTTCCACGCGGCACATGCCTCGTCCGCGTCTGCCGCGGTGATCACGGCGATGCCGGGGAAACGCACCGGGCCGGCCGCGCGCTCCGGGTCGATCGACACCACGACGAGTCGTTCGAAGCGCCGGCGCAGTGATGCGACGAACGGCAGGTCGGCGCGGTCGAGCACGCCGGTGATCACCACCAGCGACGTGCCGCCGCGGGCACGGCGCAGCGCGAGCAGCTGCGCCTGCAGCGAGCCGTCGGCGTCGGCGCTGACGCCGGTGAGGTAGTCGATCAGCGGTCCGACCTCGCGCAGCCGCGGCCCTCCGATGGTGGCGCCGTCGGTCAGCCTCAGCTCGACCGGCGCCTTGTTGGCTGACGCGGCCACCAGCACCGAGGCCGCCACGTCGACCGCCGACTCGAAAGACTCCTCGGTGTAGCCGCCCGGGCGCTGGTCGAGTAGCACGACACTGTACGGCTGGGAGGTGTCGACATTGTGTTTCACCACCAGCCGGCCGGTCCGGGCCGAGGAGCGCCAGTGCACCAGGCGCAGGTCGTCGCCGACGACGTACTCCCGCAGCCGGTGGAAGGTGATGTTTCCCTGTGGCGAGGTGTCCGACGACGGGCCCTCGAGGTGGCGGGTCTGACCAGCGGGCAGCGCGTGAAAGCCGAGGACGCGGGGGTACACCCAGATCCGTTCCGGGTGCCCGTGGCGGCGGGAGACCCGGAACAGGTCGAACGGGTCGCGCCGGGTGACCTCGACGGGGCCGACGTCGAAGATGCCGCGCCGGGTCGTCGGCAGCCGGTAGGTGCGGGTGCCGCGTTCACCACGGCGCAGGCGCGGAATGACGGTGCGCACCTGTATCGCACCGAACGGCTGGTTTGCCACGGTGGTGCCTACCGTCATGCGGCCCCGGTTCGCGAACGTCAGGAACGCGATGGCCATCGACCCCTTCGGCACGCGCGGTGGTTGGATCTGGCGCTCGATGGCCAGCCGCGACGGGCGCAGGATGGTGGCCAGCCCGAGCGCCACCACCGCCAACAGACCGAGGCCCAGCAGATCGAAGGAGGTCCAGCCCAGCCACAGCCCGAGCACCAGCGCGGTCAGGCCGGCAAGCATCGCGGCGAACCCAGTCGTCGTCACGAGCTGGTCACGAGCTGATCATGAGCTGATCATGAGCGGGTCCACGAGCGGGTCGTGGACAGGTCATGAAGGCGTCGGGAATGCGTCACGAGTGGGTCATCCGGCGGCCGTCAGCTCGCGGCCATGGCGCGTGGCACCGGCACCGAGTGCACGGCACGGGCGATGAGTTCTTCGCCCGTTCGGCCCTGCAATTCGGCGTCGGGTTGCAGGATGATGCGGTGCGACAGCACGACCGGGGCGATGTTCTTGACATCTTCGGGCACCACGAACGGACGGCCGGCCGCCGCGGCCGCGGCCCGGGCGGCGCGCAACAGTGCCAAGCTGCCGCGCGGGGACACCCCGAGGCGTAGTTCGGACATCGACCGGGTGACCGTGGCGATCGCCACGATGTACTGCTCCAGCGCGGGCGCGACCTCGACCCGCTTCACCGCGTCGATCATCAGCAGGACGTCATTTCCCGACAGCACCGGCACCAGCTGGGTGACGGTCGAGCCCATCTTCTGGGTACGCAGGATCTCGGCCTCGGCGTCGGGAGTGGGGTAGCCGACAGTCAACTTCATCAGGAACCGGTCCAGCTGGGCCTCGGGCAGGACGTAGGTGCCCTCCATGTCGATCGGGTTCTGCGTTGCGACGACCATGAACGGCTTGGGCATCGGGTACACATGCGCGTCGGCACTGAGCGTGCCCTCCTCCATCACCTCGAGCAGCGCCGACTGGGTCTTGGGGGAGGCGCGGTTGATCTCGTCGCCGAGTACCACGTTGGCGAAGATCGGGCCGGGCTTGAACTCGAACTCGGTGGTTGCCTGGTTGAAGATCGACACGCCGCTGACGTCCGAGGGGAGCAGGTCCGGGGTGAACTGGATGCGGTTCCACGTGATCGCCAGCGACGACGCGAGGGCGCGGGCCAGCGACGTCTTGCCGGTCCCGGGCACATCCTCGAGCAGCAGGTGACCCTCGGCGAGCAGGCAGACGACGGCGTTGCGGATCACCTCGGGCTTGCCCTGGATGACGCGGCCGATGTTGCCGCAGAGCAGCTCGACGTGGTGCGCCACGCGCGCGATGTCGTAGGGCGGGCCGGTCATGGTGCTCCTGGTGTCTCGGGGACTTCGTCGCTGCGCCCGGCTGTCACGGTTGCGTACCGGTGACTGGAATCGGGCCGTAGGTGTGGGGTGGGCTGACGCCGCTGGGGTCGGTGTAGCTGATCGTCACCGACCACGTCGTGATTCCTGCCTGGTTGGGACAGCTGGCCCGGGCGACCCCGACCCTGATGCTGCCGGTCGCCCTCGCGGGCGAGGCCGTCGAACTGCCGCAGTCGATACCCGGCGACGTGCTGGCCGTGACAGTTTCCGTCCAGGCCAGCGACGCGGCGGGCGGATCGCCCGCGGTGGTCACGATCTGAACCTGCGGTGTGCCCCCGCTGGTTCCGTTCCAGGCTGCGGTGAAGCTGAACTGCGCCGGGTCGACCGGCTGGGGTGCGGTTCCGGACACGGTGACCGGGTAGGTGGGGTGCGAGAGGAAGTAGGTGAAGGAGACGGTCACCGTGAACGTCCCGCCCGCTTTCACACAGGCCTTGTCGACGGTGATGGTGGCCGTGGGTTTGCTCGCGGAAGACCCGCAGGTCGTCGCGCCGCCGTTGTTGGAGACGATCAATGACCAATCGCTGGCGAACGCCAGTAACAGCGGGTCGAGGCCGTGGTAGCTCACCACGATCTGCGGGTTTCCCCGGGTGCTCTGATCCGACCAGGCCGCCGAGAAGTCGCCAGGTGTCGTGGTCAGGGCCGGGGGGTCGATGGTGAACTGCGCGGACGTGGCCGACGGTGACGCACCGGCACCGTAGACCGGCGGGTGGGTGGAACCCTGAGCACTCTGCACGAGCGCAATCGTCACCGTGCACGGCCCGTTGAACGTGGCGCGTGCTATGCCGGGGAAGCTGAGCGGCGCGGCCGGGTCGAAGCCGACTCTGTCCAGCGCAAGCACGTCGTTGCCACCGCCACAGGTCAGGCTGCTGTTGGTGAGGTCGAACCTCTCGCCACGCGAGTCCGCGCTGGACAGCCCGTGGATCTGGACGGTGAGCGTTCCGTCGACGATCGGATTGTTGGCAAACGTCGCAGACACCGAGAGCCCGGGCCACGCCGCGACGGCCGGCTGGACGTCGACGGGTCCGACAGTGACGGCCGCCTCGGGGTGGCGGGGCGGGCTCGCGACGAGCGCCACCTGATATTGCTGGCCAGGCCGGATGCCGGTGAGCACGGCGCTCGTTGCCGTCGTCGGACCACTCTGGTCGACCACGCTGCCACCGGAGGTCAGCTGGTAGGTCAGTTGAGCGCCGACCCCGCCGAGGTCATGGACCTGGCTGCCGACGAAGCGCACCGCGACCGTGGTCGAACTGGTCGCCTGCCCGGTGATCGGAGGGGGTGAGCTGGCCGCGACCGAGATGTTGCGAGCTACCGGCGGACTCCAGCTGTAGCTGCAGCCGGTGTCGCGCGCCGGCGTGCCGACCGTGCCCTTGGCGCCGACGCCCTCGACCTGGAAGGTGAGCCCCCGCCCCAGGAGCGAGTCGTTGCCCGGGAACCTCGCGGTGAAGCTGTGCTGGGTCGGATCGCCTGCGATCGAGATGGTCGCCGGCGCGTTGGACAGCCCGGAGCCGTCGCAGAAACTCGGGATGACAGTCCAGGTCGCGGCCGACACACATCCTTGCGCGGCACCCCCGCACGACGTCCAGGTGATCGTCCAGTTGCCGGAGCTGTCCGTGGCGCTGCGCACCTCCATCGGTGCCGGCGGCCCTTCCGGTCCGGTCACTACCTCGACCGGGGTCGACGGTGTGCCGCGGCCGTTGAGGTAGGCGGTCACAGTGATCTGGTAGCGGGTGTCGGGGTACAGGCCGATCAGGTTCACGCCGTCCTGGCCCTGCACCGTTACCGCGGCGGGCGGGGACGGCGCGGCCGAGCTGATCAGCTTCACCGACACGACATAGGTCGACGGCGCGCAGTCGCGTGGGTCGAGCAGGGGGTAGCTCCACTGCAGCTGCACCGAACGTGAACCCGGCGTCGCCTGGGTGATGGTGGGGATGTGTGGTAGCTGCGTGGTGCCCTTGCACCGCACCGAATTGTTGATCGGCAGCGGCGGCGGCGCTTTCACGGTGTTCTTCCCCGGCGCCGGAGCACCCTTCGGTCCCTTGAGCGGGTGCGAGTCGATGAGCCCCGTGGCGCCGCCGGCGGCGTTCAGCGAGACGGCTGCGCTCTTGTCGATCTGTACCGGTGGATGGCTGCCGTCGGCGAACAGGGCCAGACCCTGGACGTGGTTGGGGGAGTCGAAGATCACCCGGCTGCCACGGGCTATCGCGTAGCCGTCGCCGAAGTTGGACACCTCCAGAGGCTTGCCCGCGCGGTCCTTGACGATGGGGTACTGCGCCGCCCCCTCCGGAGTGCGAACTGCCCCCCGCGGGCCGATCTGCCACACCCGTCCGGTGACTCCGATGTCCATGGTGAAGAGCGTGCCGTTGCTCGTCGCGGGCACTGCCAGCTGCGCTGCGGGATCGACGCCGCTGAGTGCAATGGGGCCGACGAGCCCGCCGGCCACTGGCGCCGACGCCAGGCTCCAGCCGAGCGAGGAGTGGAACAGGAACGACAGCTGCTCGTGTTGGTTCGACGCGGGCAGGATCGTGTCGACCCCCGTGAGCCCCTTGACCGCGAGTGTGCGCGGCCCGGTCCGGCCGTCGAACACCCGTATCTCGCCAGGCTCGGCCACTGCGACGGCGTCGCCGCCCGCCCGGCCGGTCGTGACCCCGACCGAGGATACGGCGCCCACCGTCGCGCGGTCAGCGCTGTCCAACTTGACGCCGGCGTCACTGCCGCGCGGCAACGACAACTGCCTGACGGTGCGCGACGCACCGCTGCCGACGAGCACCCACAGGTCACCGTTGGCGCTGGCGGCTGCGCCCGGCGCGGTCGAGCCCGGATCGGACATGGTGGCGTATGCCCGAGGCTTGACCCTCGCACCGGCGCCGGTGGCGGACTGAACGGTGGACTGCCCGACGAGATATACCGACGTGCCGTCCGGCCCGGTCTGCACGACGTAGGCAGATGCCCCGGCCGCGATCCCGACCGACCTCGTCGCGCCCGATCGCTTGGGCAGCGGCACGCCGCCGTCCTTGGCCTTGATGACGAACCCGGTCGGGTCGACGACGTTGAATTCACCGCTTGCGGTATTGAGCAGCAGCGTGGCGTTGCTCAGCGCAACGACATCGAGGTCGCTCGGCTTCGCCGCGCTGACCTGCGTGTTCGCGTCCACCAGACGCACGGTCGGCCTGCCGTTCGTGAGATCCACCGCGACCGGCGCCCGCTCGTCGTTCAGGAACACCGATCCGTAGAACAGGTCGAAGGCCCGCGCCTTGTTCGGCTTCACCGCGAAGGAGGCGACGGTGACCGCGCCGGCGACGAGCAGGAGGCCAGCGACCATGGCGGTGGCCTGCAGGGGGCTGGGAGCCAGGCTCTGCCGGTCTGCAGCACTGCGCCGGAATGCGGCCGGATCGTGCCGCCGACCGGCCACAGGACCCCTCCACCTGGTCGACCAGAGTCCGCTGGCTCAACCGCAAATCCGACGACCGATGCCCAGACGGGCGACAACTGGATGAGGATAACGGACGAATCAGTACCTTACGGTGCCGACGATTCGCGCCGGCGGCCACTCACGATGCGCTGCGGCGTTCACCGATCGCCACGATCGGCAGCGCATCGGCGCAGGTGCCCCGGGCGGAAATCGTCCGGCTGTAGTGGCCGACGAGCTGGTCAGTCACCCGCCCCCAGGTCCGCCCGACCACCGAGCCTCTCGTGCGGGCCCGCACGGCGGCCCGTTCGGCTCGCCCGTCACGCACCGAGGCGACCTGGGCGGCGAGCACGGCGGGGTCCCCACCGGCCCACAGCCAGCCGTTCTCACCGTGCCGCACCAGGTCCAGCGGGCCGCCGGCGGCAGCCGCGATCACGGGGACTCCGGCGCACAACGCCTCCTGCACGACCTGGCAGAACGTCTCGTCCGCGCCCGGGTGTACCAGCAGGTCGAGCGAGGCCATCGTGGCGCCCAGCTCAGTGCCGGTCAGCTGCCCGGTGAACCGCGCGGCGGGCATGAGCCGCTCCAGCGCTGCCCGCCGAGGGCCGTCACCGACGATCACGACCCGCACGCCGGGCAGGCGGGTCAACGGTTCGAGGGCCTCGACGCGCTTCTCAGCGGCCAGCCGCCCTACGAACCCGACGAGCAGCCCGCCGAACGCGGCGTCGCCGAGCAGGGATGCGCGAAGGTGTTCCTCGCGCCGGGCCGGATGGAATTGATCTGCGTCGACGCCGCGTGACCACATCGCGATCGGGCCGATCCCGTGCCGGCGCAGCTGATAGGCCGTGGCACTCGAGGGGACGAGCGTCAGGTCGGCGGCGTTGTGCAGCCTGCGCAGCCAGGACCACATCAACGGCGTGCTCGCGCCGAGGCGGTAGCGCCGTAGGAACCCCGTGACGTCGGTCTGGAATACAGCGACGCAGGGCAGCTCCAACTCGGCTGCGGCCCGCACGGCCGCCCAGCCGAGAACAGCCGGGGACGCGAGATGGACGACGTCGGGGTCCAGATCGCGCAGGATGGGCACCAGCTGCGGCGACGGTCGCGCCACCGACAGGTCGCGGTAACCGGGCATCATGACCGACGGCACCCGGATCACCTCGATCCGGTGACCGGATGCGCTGCGGTAGCTCTGCCCGCTCGGCGCCACGACGGTCGGCTGGTGACCACGCTCGGCAAGCTCGTCGGCGACGCGCAGCACGGAGTTGACGACACCGTTCACCGCGGGGGTGAATGTCTCGGCCACGAGGGTCACGCGCACGTCCTGACGATCAACGCGCGAGACGACGGGACGCCGTGCTCGACGTGACCGGCGGGCCAACATCCGGTGGCGCTGCGGTGCGGACGCCGGCACACCGCCCGGTGCGCCGACGGGCGCCAGCACTGACTATCCTGGCCTGGACGGCAGTTGCCCAACGCCGTACGCACCAGGCAGGCCCGGTCCCGAGTGGGAGGCAGCGCATGAGCGCTCGCACGAACAGCCAGGGAGCTTTGTGACCACGACCGTCGAACCCACCGCGGCGCCCACTCCGGAGCCGATCAGCCCGCGACCGATCGTGGCGCGGCCGTTCCCGGCCCGCGAGGCGAGCAAGGGATCGATGCTGGGCCAGCTCCTGCGCACGACCGACCACAAGCTGATCGGGCGGATGTACCTGGTGGCGTCGTTGGCGTTCTTCGCACTCGGCGGTGTCATGGCGCTGATGATGAGGATCGAGCTGGCCCGCCCGGGCATGCAGTACCTGACGCCGGAGCAGTTCAACCAGCTGTTCACGATGCACGGCACGATCATGCTGTTGCTCTTCGCGACCCCGATCGTCTTCGCGTTCGCCAATCTGGTGCTGCCCCTGCAGATCGGCTCGCCCGACGTCGCGTTCCCCCGGCTGAACGCCTTCTCCTTCTGGCTGTTCCTGTTCGGCGGCCTCACCGCGTCCGCGGGCTTCCTGATTCCGGGCGGCGCGGCCGACGCCGGCTGGACGCTCTACGCGCCACTGAACAACGAACTGAACTCACCCGGCGCCGGCACCGACCTGTGGCTGCTGGGGCTGGCTCTGGCGGGCCTGGGCACCATTCTCGGCGCGGTCAACATGGTCACTACCGTGATCACGCTGCGGGCCCCGGGCATGACGATGTTCCGGCTGCCGATCTTCACCTGGAACATCATGGTGACGAGCCTGCTGATCCTGCTGGCCTTCCCGATCCTGACCTCGGCGCTGCTGGTGCTGTGGGTCGACCGGCACATGGGCGCACAGGTCTTCGAGCCCGGCAACGGCGGCGCGATCCTCTGGCAGCACCTGTTC
>QHCC01000008.1:45715-47655 GCA_003243915.1 Pseudonocardiales bacterium
CTGTTCTGGTTCTTCGGCCATCCTGAGGTCTACATCATCGCGTTGCCGTTCTTCGGCATCGTCACCGAGATCATCCCGGTCTTCAGCCGCAAGCCGCTGTTCGGCTACAAGGGCATGATCCTGGCGACGATGTCCATCGCGGCCCTGTCCCTGACGGTCTGGGCGCACCACATGTTCACCACCGGCGCGGTGCTGCTGCCCTTCTTCTCGGTGATGACGTTCCTCATTGCCGTCCCTACCGGCATCAAGTTCTTTAACTGGATCGGCTCGATGTGGGGTGGCTCGGTCACCTTCGAGACGCCCATGCTGTTCTCCGTGGGGTTCTTGGTCACCTTCCTGTTCGGTGGCCTGACCGGCGTGCTGCTGGCCAGCCCGCCGGTCGACTTCCACGTCGCCGACTCCTACTTCGTGGTCGCGCACTTCCACTACGTGCTCTTCGGCACCATCGTGTTCGCCGTCATGGCGGGCATCTACTTCTGGTTCCCGAAGTACACCGGCCGCTATCTCGACGAGCGCCTGGGCAAACTGCACTTCTGGCTGACGTTCGTCGGCTTCCACATGACGTTCCTGGTGCAGCACTGGCTCGGTGCCGAGGGCATGCCCCGCCGATACGCCGACTACCTGCCGACCGACGGCTTCACGTTCCTGAACATGTTCTCGACGATCGGCTCGTTCGTCCTCGGGTTCTCGATGGTGCCGTTCGCCTACAACATGTACAAGTCCTATCGCTTCGGCGAGATCGTGACCTCCGACGATCCGTGGGGCCACGGCAACTCGCTGGAGTGGGCGACGTCCTCACCGCCGCCGCGACACAACTTCACCTCGATCCCGCGGATCCGCTCCGAGCGTCCCGCCTTCGAGTACCACTACCCCCATCTGCTGGAGCGCCTCGAGCTGGAAGCCCATGCGGGCAACAAGCACGCCCATGCGCCGGCCCTAGCCAACTCCACGATCGGTTCTGATGGCTCCCGCGAGGGGCATCGGGACCCCGACCCAGGGAACTGATCTCGGCCCGGCACTGCCGGCCTGAGGTTGTTCGGGGGACTTAATTCGATGCAGCCGACGTCCGTGCTGGCCACCATCACCGGACGCGATCGTCCTGGCGTCACCGCGGCGTTCTTCGCTGCCTTGTCCGCCCACGACGTGGATGTGCGCGACGTGGAGCTGGTCGTCATCCGCGACCGCCTGATCCTGGCCGTCCTGTTCGACCTGCGCGGCGACCCGGCGGCATTGCGCAGTTCGGTGACCCGGACGGCGCATGCTCTCGGCATGGAGGCCGAGGTGGCGATTTCCGACGGCGCGCCCAACCGGCCGGAAGTGGGTTCGCGCAGCCACGTGATCGTGCTCGGGCGTCCGTTGCGGGCCGGGGCGCTCAGCCACGTCACCCAGCGCCTCGCCGACATCGGCGCCAATATCGAATCGGTCGCGCAGTTGGCCAACGAGCCGGTGAGCAGCGTTGAAATGATCGTGGGCACGAAGGACCACGCCGAACTGCGCGCGGTGCTGGTGCAGGCGGCCGAGGACACCGGCGTCGACATTGCGGTGGAGCAGGCTGGTTTGCGGCGGCGGGCGAAGCGGCTGGTCGTGCTTGATGTCGACTCGACCCTCATCCGCGACGAGGCGATCGATGTGCTGGCCGAGCGGGCCGGCGTGGGCGACAAGGTCGCGGCGATCACCGAGCAGGCGATGGCCGGCCAGGTGGACTTCGGTGAGTCGCTGCGCGCCCGTGTCGCGCTGCTGACCGGGCTGGCGGTGGCCGAGGTCGAGGCGGTGCGCGACGAACTGCGGCTGACGCCCGGGGCGCGCACATTCGTGCGCACGTTGCGGCATCTGGGCTGCCAGGTCGGTGTGGTCAGCGGCGGGGTCACCGTCTTCACCCATCGGGTCGTGGGCCAGCTGGGGCTGGACTTCGCGGCCGCGAACGAACTCGAGATCGTCGA
>QHCC01000009.1:0-328 GCA_003243915.1 Pseudonocardiales bacterium
GTCAGCCGCGCAAGGAGGCGATCGCCGACGTTGCCGCCGCCCGCGGGGTGCCCAAGCGTGCCGTGTTCGACGCTGTCGTCACCGCCAAGACGGCCAGACCCGCTGCCCCGACGCGCGGAGACCTATCCCCGGACTGACCCGCTCGCCCCTCGAGTGGTCACTCCCGCCTCGAGTGGGCACACCGACCACTCGAGGCCGGGGCGGCGGCGGGACGTGGCGGCGGGACGTGCCACTCGAGGCGAGGCGAGTAGCGGGACGAGGCGGTAAATCGGCACCGGCGCGCTCACTAGGCTGGGCGTGTGAACGAGCACATCCTGACCGCGGTTGC